>NZ_JBIWMX010000028.1:0-127149 GCF_044766925.1 Nocardia sp. NPDC101769
AGCGGTGTCACCCGACTCGTCGACCGGCTACAACGCAACGGCCTGGTCGTGCGTGAAACCGACCCCGCCGACCGGCGCAACACCTATGCCACGCTCACCCCCGAGGGAGACGCCAGGCTCGGCCAGGCCCTGCCCGAATACCGTGCCGCCGTGCAGCACTGGTTCATCGACCAACTACCCCCCGATCAACTCGACAGCCTGCTCGCGGGCCTGCGCGTTCTGCGCGACGCGCTGCGCCCCGAGGCCACAGCCATCACCTGAACACCCATGGTTATCGGTGGGAATCCATTTCGTCACCGCGTACCCCCGCACCAAGACCGGCGTCAGCTACGGCTGCGGTTGGTGCTCGTCGCGGGCCCGACCCCGAACCAGTGCTCGTGGGAAACCAGCGGAACCGGTACCGCGGACATAATCCCGGTCCTCGGCCCGGTGCTGAAGTCGCTCGAACTCCGATCCAGCCACCGGTGCCGCACCGGTTACCACGACCAGCCCGTGGCCGGCGCCGCGATAATTCGTCGACCACGACCGAACATCATGCGGCGCGAGCTGTCCGGGAACAACCAGGACAATTCACCGCGACATGAGACACGGTCTCAGCCCTACCGAGCGAACGAGATACGGCAAAGTAGCGTTGCGTCGCCTGCAGTTTCAGAGTTCGCGGTCGATCATGTCCAGCAGGTGGGTGATGAGGTCGTCGAGCTGGGCCGGTTCGAGGAACCGTAAAGGGTCCATCGACGGCGAGATAGGCCAAGCCGTGCACAGTCGGCCAGGCGAGAAACTCTGCACCGGGACGTCTTTCGGGTGCGAGGAGTCCGGTAGTGACGAGGCCGTCGAGTGCCTCGGCCAGCAATTCGATCTCGGAATCCGCGGGCGGGTGTCGATGATCGCTGGTACAAGACCGTGATCGAGATCGATCCCGCCACAGGGGAGAAGAAGCGCAAGAGGGTCGAGTCCAAGAAGTTCGGGCGCGGGCAGCGCTGGCAGGCGCGATATGTGGATCCGAACGGCAAAGAGCGTTCTCGCTCGTTCGGTACGAAGCTCGCAGCCCAGAAGTTCCTCGACAGCGATGTCACGACGAAAGTTGTCACTGGGACGTGGGTGGATCCGGATCGCAGCGGCGTCCTATTTCGTGTCGTTGCGGAGAAGTGGTTCGCCACCAAGAAATTGCGCAAGCCGAAGACCAAGGCCGGATACCGCTCATTGTTGGATCGAATCGTGTTGCCACGTTGGGGTTCGGTGCCGCTGCGAGACATCGAATTCGAGGACATTCAAACCTGGGTGGTGGAACTGCTGGAGTCCGGGAGCTACCGCTTCAAGGGCCGTGGCTTGTCCGCGTCGCGGGTTATCCAGGCGTACCAGGTTCTCGACCAGGTCTTGCGGTTCGCAATCAAGGCGCGGCGGCTTGCGGTCAATCCTGCGGAGGAGGTGGACTTGCCGACAGCCTCGCCTGCCGAAAAGCGATACCTGACGCACGTGCAGGTGATGCGAATGGCGTTGGCCGCTGGCCGGTTTCGTCCGCTGGTATTCACGTTGGCCTACACCGGAATCCGCTTCGGCGAAGCGATAGCCCTGCGTGTCGCGTCGGTGGACTTGGACCGCCGGCGGATCTTCGTAGCGCGTTCGGCTACCGCAGTCACCGGTGAGGGTCTGGTGGAGACCGACACAAAGAACCACACGACTCGCTCGGTGCCGATACCGGCGTTCTTGGTCAAGGAGCTGACTAGCTTGATTGCCGGTCGTGATCCGGATGCGCGGGTGTTCGAAAGTCGGAAGGGTGGCCCACTGCCGCTCGGCGAATTTCGCTGGGCCTTCGATCAGGCGGCCAAGGTGGCCGACGTGAGCGGCATTGTGCCGCATGGACTCCGGCACACCGCTGCCTCGCTGGCGATCAGTGGCGGCGCGAACATCAAGGTCGTACAGAGAATGCTCGGGCACAAAACCGCGACCCCGACGCTCGATCTGTATGGGCACCTGTTCGACGACGACCTCGGCCCGGTCGCCGATGCAATGAACGCTGGCGCGATGCTCGCTGCGGGCCAACTGCGGGCCGCGATCTTGGAAGCCGGTTTACAGGGCGTGTCCGAGAGCGATTTACCAGCGGTTTCGTAGTGCCCCCGATCGGGTTCGAACCGATACTCGGCGGATTTTAAGTCCGCTGCCTCTGCCAATTGGGCTACGGGGGCGTCCGGGTCAGACTACCGAGCCGTCCGGTCGTGCTGGTAGCAGGTATTTGGGGGAGGAGTCAGGGGGTGGGGGCGATCATGATGGGGGTTTGGACGGAGAGCAGGAGGGATTGGCTGGTAGAGCCGAAGACCTTGCTGACGAAGCCACCTCGGCCTCGGGTGCCCACCACCAGAAGCTGGGTGCTGGAGGAGAGTTCGAGGAGGGAGCGTTCGGGGCTGTCGTGGGTGGTTTGGCGGTCTATGCGGACGTTGGGGTAGCGCTCCTGCCAGCCGGCCAGGCTCTCGGCGAGGACGTAGTCGTCGAGGGCGTCCATTTCGGGGTCGTCGGAGGCGCCTTCGGCGTGCAGGGCGATGACGGCCACGCCGCGGACCGAGGCTTCGTCGAGGGCCGCCGCGATGGCGGGCTCACTGATCTTGGTGCCGTCGACGCCGACCAGGATGGGGCGGGTGGGCAGGTCCGGGGGTAGGGGGACGCCGTCTCGGACCACGACGAACGGGCAGTGGGAGCGGCGGGCGAGGACGGAGCTGACCGAGCCGAGCAGGGCGCGGCGCAGGGTGCCGCTGCCGCGGGCGCCGGCCACGACCATGCGGGCGTCGTGGGTGCGTTCGAGGAGGGTGGGGACCACGGCGCCGGTGCCCAATTCGGTGGTGACCGTGAGGCCGGGGGAGATCTGGGCGGCTTCTTCGGCAGCGGTTTCCAGCAGCCAGTTGCCGTGTTCCTCGAGCCGGGAGTAGTCCTCGGTGGTGATCGCGGCGCCCAGACCCAGACCCTGATCGGGGGTGATCTCGAGGACGCGCAGCAGGTGCAGGGGCGCATGGTGCAGGGCGGCGGTGTTGGCCGCCCAGGCGACGGCCGATCCGGCCGATTCGTCCACGGCGACGATGACGGCTTCCCCTGTCGACATGCTGAGTCCTCTCCCATCGTGAATCACGCGGTGCGGCTGCGGGATAGCTGATCGGTCGCTATCGACCCTACGCCGACGCGGGCCCGGCACGGACGCGCGGCGCCGCGATCCGGGTCACGGGAATTCCGGCCGGGCCCCGAACCGGCGGCGGAACACACCCGCGGCCCCGCCGAGGGGTGTACGGGGACTCGGCGGGGCCGCGGGGCCGGGCTGTGACCAGCCCATGCAGGCATCCTGGTACCTCAACCCACATTGAGGTCAAGGCCCGCGCGCGGACCGCCGGGGCTCAGCGGAAGCGCACGAGGTTCTCGGTGAGGAAGTCATCCAGGGTGCGCGGCGCGCGCCCCAGTATCCGGGCCACCACGCCGGTGGGCCGCTCGGGGCGGGTCCGGGCCAGGAGCTGGATCTCGGTCACGTGGGCGGCCAGCCAATCGGGCAGATGCGCCTGCCGAATCAGGTTGTCGCGCAGTGCCTCCGGCGGTACATCGACATAGCGGATCGGACGGCCGAGCAAGCGGGACAGCCGCGCCGCGATCTCCGGATAGCCCAAGACCTCCGCGCCCGTGAGCGTGTGCACCCGACCCTGGAGTTCGGGCCGGGTCAGCACCGCGGCCGCGACATCCCCGATGTCACGACAGTCGACCCAGTTGCAGGCGGTGTCGCCCATCGCTCCGACGATGACGCCTTCCGCCAACCCGGGAGCCAGCGTCAGCAGCTTCTGCATGAATGCGTACGGCCGCAGAATCGTATGCGCGACACCGGACCCGCGCAGATGCTCCTCGATGGCCCAGTGCCAGCGCGAGATCGCGACGGGGGAATCCGGTTCGGCGGCGGGTGCGGACAGCTTCACGATGTGTTCCACACCGCAGCTCGCCGCCACGTCGATGGCACGCGTCTCGAACTCGACCTGCCGCGGGCCGTTCACCATGGTGAGGAACAGCTGTGACGCTCCGTCGAACCCCGCGCGCAGCGATTCCGCGTCGGCGGCATCGGCGGCCGCGAACTCCACGCCGCCCACCTCGCCGAGCCGATCTCGCAATCGCCCGGGGTCCCGGCTCAAGGCCCGGCACGGCACCCCGAGTTCTCGAAGCCCTTGCAGCGCAGCGCCGCCGGTCTCCCCGGACGCTCCCATCACCGCGATCATTCCGATGTCCTTTCGCCTGTCGAAAGCAGCCCGTTCAGCACCAGGTCGACGACCCGCTCGGCGTAGTCGTCGGACAGCGGCTCCCGGGTGAGCAGTTTGCGGAAATGAATTGGCGCCGTCAGTATTTCGAGCACCAGCCAGGGGTCCGGAGCTGTCTCCAGCTCGCCTCGCTCGACGGCGCGATCGAGCATCACGCAGGCGCCGTCCAGACGAACCCGCCAGAATTCCGCGCGGGATTCCGCGAGTTCCGGGTTGTCGCTCGCACTCGCCATGGCCCGCCCGAGCATCGTGCCGAGCGGTGAATCGACGATCGCCACCATGGATCGGTTGAACGCGATCAGGTCCGTGCGCAGTGATCCGGTGTCCGGGACGGGCAGGTTCTCCGCGCTGTGCTCCAGCATCGCGTCGAAGATCAGCCGCTCGCGGGTCTTCCAGCGCCGGTAGATCGAGCTCTCGTGCACGCCCGCCCGGGTGGCGACCGCGCCGATGCTCAGCTGGTCGAATCCATTGTCGGCCAGCATTTCCAAGGTCGCGTCCAGCACAGCCCGCCGGACGCGCGCGGAGCGGCCGCCTGTGCGGCGGCGAACTTCCGGATCGGTCATCCGACCATATTAACGCAAGAATCTTGCGTTAGATTCCGGCAAGGTCTACCGTTCATAAACGCAGGCAACTTTGCGTTAGCGGCAGGAGGATCGAATGGCGTTCCACTGGCAGATCGACCCGCAGGACCTTTTCGTCGAGCGATACCCGCAGATGGTGGGTACCGGCCTGCCACAGGCCGACGTCGACACCGCGCGGGCGGCCATTACGGACATGTGGCTCGACGGCCCGGGCGGCTGGGTGCACGAATGGTCCACCCTGGCCGGGGGATACGCGGCCACCGGACGGCACCGGCTCGCGGCGCTGGCCTACGGCTGGGCCAAATTCCCCACTCTGGCGGACGAGTCGAAGCGTGCGGCGCTGTCCGATCAGGTTGATCAATACCTGCTCGCCGCACCGGATTTCGGGCTCGAATTCACCCGGCTGACAGTTGAGGCTCCCTATCGCGGCATGCGGATCGACGTCCCGGTGCACCTGCTGACCCCGCCCGGCTGGTCGGCCGCCGACCCCGTCCTGCTGGCCTCCGGCGGCGTCGACTCCTGGAAGATCGACCTGCACTCGCTGTTCGCCGAGATGGCTCTGCGTACCGGAATGCGCGTGCTGGCCTTCGACATTCCGGGTACCGGCGAGACGCCCGTGCCCATGTCCGCCGACAGCGGCTATGGCGTGGTCCGCGCGATCATCGACCGCGCCCGAACCCTCGGCAACGGCCGGGTCGCGCACCTGGGCGTCTCCATGGGCGGCTGGTTCTCCGCCCGCTCCGGCCTGGCCGCCGAGGTGGACGCCGCCATCGTGCTGGGCGGTCCGATCGAGCGCGCCTTCGACCCGGACCGCACCTGGGCATACGGCATGCGCGGAATCATCGGCAATGCCCTGGGTTTCGACGCCGAGCCCACCGATGCCGAGCTCGCGCAGCGCATGTCCCCGTTCACGCTCCGGCGATGGCTGGACCGGGACTGGAACGCGCCCATGCTCGTGGTCAACGGCGCGGACGACGTGCACATCCCGACTGCCGACACCCTGATCTTCGAGGGCCGCCGCGACACCGAGGTGCATCTGCTCCCGGACACCGGGCACTGCGCGATCACCAAACTGCCGGAGGCGACCCGGATCATGGTCGATTGGCTGGTCTCCACCGCCGCCTGGTGACCGGGCGGGCGGCTCACGGCCGCTCGGCCCCCTCCGGCCACACCACCGTGACGGGCATGTCGCGCGCGTGCGGTCGCCACCACATCGGCGGTGCCGCCGAAGCCGCGCGCGGGCAGGTTCGCCCGGTATCGCCGGGCCGGGACGACCGCGATCAATATCCCGCGCGCGTCCAGGATCGCCTGCGCGAAAAGCGAATCCGGCCCGTCTGCTGGGCAGCTCACCCCGACCGGGGGCGGGCCGCCGGGCTGGATGCGCAGCGCCACCTCCGGGCGCAGCGCCCGATCCATCAGGGCGAGCGTGGCCGCGGACGGTCCGAGATGCCCGGTGATGGCGACGCTCGTCATTGATCGTCTCGTCCGTAGAGGGTCGCGAGGGCGTCGTCGAGCGCCCTCGCCTCGACGGTACGCGCGGGCAGATCGGCGCGGAATGCCCTGGCCAGGCGGGTGATTCGCTCACTGTGATAGGTGAGCCCGACCAGCAGCGCCTCGGCCGCCAGTGCGCAGCCGGCCTCGATGTCGCCGCTGCGCGCCAGCACCTGGGCGTGCTCGACCTTGGCCAGCGCGCGCGGCTTCTCGGCGGTCAACGCGGAGTCCGCGTTCTCGAAGGCGAGGTGTGCCGCGCGATTGTCGCCCAGCCGGGTCAGCGCGCTGGCCTGATACCGCGCCGCCTTGGGCCCGTCGAAGACGAACACCCACGGCCACTGCGGTTCACCGCGCTGCCTGTCCACCAGCCGCTCTGCCCGACGCAACGCCCCCAGCGCGCCGACGCGATCTCCGGTCGCGGCGTAGGCGACGGCCAGCAGCGACGACATCCACGCCCCGGCGCTGTCGGGCGCCTCGCGCCCCAGCTGCGCGGCGGCTGTGCGCAACAATGTCAAACCCGCTCGGGCATCGCCCATTTCGACGGCGTAGTGCCCGAGGCTGGCGGTCATGTACGAGACCAGCAGCGGATGATGCGTGCGCTCGGCACGCCGGATCGCCTCCACGTAGCGCCGCCGCGCCGCCGCGTCGTCACCGCGGTCCGCCGCCAACCACGCTGCCAGCCCGGCGATTTCGGACAGCGCTCGGAATCCGCCCGAGGTGCGCAGCCGATCCCGCACCACCCCCGCAACCAGATTCAGGTGCGCGTCCACCACCGGCGCCAGCCGATCCGAGGGCACCGAGGATTCCATCCGCCGATAGTTGGCGGTCGGTCCGGCCATGGTGTCGATGAGCTCGGATTCGGTCGGCGCGGAGTTCGACAGCACCACGTTCGTGGTCACCACGAGCGCGCTGGACAGGAATTGCTTGCGGTTCACGGTCTCGTCATCCGCCGCGCGATGCGGCTTGCTGAAGCCGAGTTCGGCATCGGTCGCCACATTCAGGACCGCACGCAGTGCGGATCGGTAATGTCTTCTGGGCCACGTCGTTTCGCCTCGCTCCCACTTGCCGACGTGTCGTTCATCGACGGCCCCGCGCTTGCTGGTGGCCCGGAAGACGTGGTCGTTGACGGCGTCCGCCAACTCCCGGCGAGTCATCGATTGTCCCGGCGCTCCGGGTGATTCCATGCGCAGCCGAGCCTCGATGAGCAGCTCGTTCCGTCCGGTCACGGCATGCGGCCTCTCTGCTGGACCTGTCCCGAGAATAGGCTTTCCACAGATTTGCCGTGCCGCCATGACCCTCATTTGCCCCGTACTTTCCCCATCGCACGCCATCGATCAATCGCCTGCGGCGGACCAACGTTGAAGTCGGCACAGTCGCCAGCAGCGAAAACCCCTGAGAGATAGCCATGACATCGGAACCCAGTGCGATCGGATGGTTGCGGAGCGACATATCCGGCGAACGTCTGCAATGGGATGAGGCCCGGATACGCGGATTGGCCCACCGGCTCGGCTACGACCTGCGCAGAACGGTGGTGTTCGGCCCGCGAACCGACCGGCCGGTGCAACGGCTCCGCATGCTGGTCTCACGGCTCGACCTGGAGGCCGTCATCGTGCCCAGCGTCGATCATTTCGAAGGAGGTTGCGTACCCGCCGATCTGGTGGCCGTCGCCGACATCATCACGGTGAACCCGGAGAACACCTACGCCCGCTTTGCCACGGGGCAGGTCCCGGAACGGTACGAGGCGTAGCGGGTGCGGGCATAGCGGGCGATTCGCCTCCCGTCGCGAGGGGCGCGGGCAGCGAATCGATCAGCCCGGGCCGGGATTCGGCCCGGCCGCCCGGGACAGAATCAGTCGAGCCGCACGGCGAGCGTCGCCACCACGGCGTCAGTGCGGGCGCGCAGCGCGGCGGTCAGCACCGGCCCGCGCGGATTGTGCAGCAGCCGATGCCACCAGCGGCGCGTCTCGATCTGGGTGAGCAGCACCGTCACCTGACGGCCCTTCGCCGACTGCTTGCGGACGTAGCCGACCAGCGTGGCCACCAGGCTGCGGTTCGGGCTGGGCAGCACCATGAGCGGCACACCGGGATTCCATTCCTTCCATTGCGCGCCCAGCTTCTTCGCGCTCGCGGGTTCGATGGCGACGGCTACCGCCACGACCTCGCCACTCAGTCGCATGGCTGTGGTCAGAGCCTGCTCGGTGAGTGCGCTGACCGTCACCACCGGCACCACGATCAGGCTGGTCTCGGTATCCGGCGCCGGGCAGGGCGGAATCTTGCCCAGTCCCAGGAGCTTCGCCACCTGGGCGTAGTACTTCTCGGTGCGCGCGAACAGGATCAGCAGCGACGGAATGATGATCAGCAGCAGCCATGCGCCTTCGGTGAACTTCTCGACCAGCAGCACCACTCCGGCGATCGCGGTCAGCACCGCGCCGAAACCGTTGAGCAGGGCCCGCGGCAACCAGCCCGGACCGCGGACGGCGCGCCAGTGCCGCACCAAACCGAGCTGGCTGATGGTGAATCCGATGAACACGCCGATGGCGAAGACCGGCAGCAGGCGGTTCGTGTCCGCCGAGACGATGATCAGCACCAGGGCGGCCAGAATCGCCAGCGCGCCCACGCCGTACCGGAACACCGGCCGCTCCGACCGCATGGCGAAGGCGTGCGCCACCCGGTGATCCTTGGCCAGCAGCGACAGCAGCACCGGCAGCCCGCCGAAGCTGGTGTTGGCGGCCAGCACCAGGACCAGGGTCACCGCGATATTGGTGAGGTAGAACATCCAGCCGGTGCCGAACGCCGCGGCCGAGAGCTGCGCCAGGATGGTCACGTCCCCGCGCGGCACCATGTGGTACTGCCGGATGAGCAGCGCCAGCCCGACCAGCATGACGCCCAGCAGCACGCCGAGCGCGATCTCGGTGTGCTGGGCGCGTTTCACCGCGGGGGTGCGGAAGGACGGCACCGCGTTCGCGATGGCCTCGACACCGGTCAGCGACGAGCAACCGGCCGAGAACGCCTTGAGTATCAGCACGATTCCGACCGCCTCGATCGGCTCCACGGGGCCCAGGTCCTTGCCGATGACCGCGATCGGATCATGGTGTAGGAATCCCCCCGCGATCACCGCGAAGATGGCGAGGATGAAAACCAGGGTCGGCCCCATCAGCACCTTGGCCGATTCCGCGATGCCGATCAGGTTGATCACCGTCAGTACCGCGAGCCCGGTCAGGGTGATGGCCAGCAGGTGACCCGCGAGCGCTGGGAAGGCGCTGGCCAGGCTGGCCGCACCGGCGGCCAGGCTCACCGCGACGGTCAGTACGTAGTCCACCACCAGGCTGGCCGCCGCCAGCAGGCTGGCCACGCGCCCGAGGTCCTTCTTCGCGACCGCGTAGGCCCCGCCGCCGTCCGGATGGACCGCGATGACCTGACCATACGACAGGACCAGCACCAGCAGCAGCGCCGTGATGGCCAGTGAGACGGGCAGCGTCCACGACACTGCCCCGATGCCGGCCGGAATGAGCGCGAGCACAATGGCTTCGGGGCCGTAGGCCACGCTCGACAGGGCGTCCAGCGACAGCGCCGCCAGGCCGCCCAGTGCCGTCAGCCGGTAAGCGTCTCCACGCTGGTCCCGCCGGACCCGCCGATCGGCGACCGGGGGTTGCGGGCTCGTGCTGTCCAGTGTCTCCACCACGGCCCTCATTGAACGCGCTGGTGTCCCGAACCGGGCGGTATGACACCGTTTCCGGCCGGGTTTTCGCCCGTAGCTGACATTTCGGGCGGGTCAGCGGCGGGTCAACGGCGGCCGGAGACCGAGGTGTTCGCGCAAGGTGACGCCGGTGTAGGCGGTCCGATACGAACCGCGTTCCTGGAGTTCGGGAATCAGCAGGTCCACGATCTCGTCCAGCCCGGCCGGAACCCGCCACGGAGTGATGTTGAAGCCGTGGCTCGCGCCGTGCCGCACCCAGCGGGTCAGCTCATCGGCGACCTGCCCCGGCGTCCCCGCGAAGCCGAAACGGGCCGTTGTCTCGATGGCCACCTGCCGCAGCGTCAGCCCCTTCGACTCGGCCAGCGCCCGCCACTGCGCCACGATCGTTCCGCGGTCCTGCCCGTCCCGCTGCGCGCCGCGGGTGGACGAAATCACCGACGGCGCCGGATCTTCCGCGGGCAGCGGGCCGTCCGGATCCAGGTGCGACAGATCCCGTCCCCATACCTGCCCTGCCAGCGAGAGCGCCGTCGCACCGGTGATCTGCTGCTCCAGCACCCAGCGCCGCTTCTCCTCGACCTCGGCGGCGGTCTCGGCCAGCACGATCTGGGTACCGGGCAGGATCCGGATGTCGTCGGCGGGCCGCCCCGCCGCGACGAGGCGGGCACGAATATCGTTCGCGAACTCCAGGGCCGGACCGAACTCGGTTCCGAAGGGGGAGAAGATGACCTCCGCCTGCGCGGCCGCGAAATCGCGTCCGGCGGGGGAGGCACCCGCCTGGAAGATCACCGGATGACCTTGCGGACTACGCGGCACCGTCGGGGTGATCGCGACCTTGAATTGCGCGCTGTCGCGTTCGACCACGCGCACCGCACCGGAGTGCGACCAGCTCTCGTCGTGGCGGGTCGAGGCAATGGGATCACCGGACCAGGCATCCCAGATCTCCCGTGCCAGGCTCAGGAATTCGGCGGCGCGCTCGTAGCGCTGCGTGTGATCCAGGAATCCGCCGCGCCGGAAATTCTCACCGGTCCAGGCATTGTCGGTGGTCACCACATTCCACCCGGCGCGCCCGCCCGACAGCACATCCAGGCTCGCCAGCCGGCGCGCCAGATCGGCGGGCTCGTTGTAGGTGGCATTCTGCGTGGCCACCAGGCCGATTCGCGTGGTGATTCCCGCCAGCGCGGCCAATTGCGTGATGGCGTCGGGCCGTCCCGCGATATCGGTGTCCAGCAGCTGCCCGTCCTGTTCGCGCAGGCGCAGGCCCTCACCCAGGAAGAAGGCATCGAACAGGCCGCGCTCGGCGGCGGTGGCGACCCGGCGGAAGGTCTCGAAGTCGATCTGCGATCCGCTGCTCGGATCCGCCCAGATGGTGTGGTGATTGACGCCCTGGAAGAAGACCCCGAAATGCACCTGGGCGTCGGGGAAGGGGACCTCGGTCATCGGGCGAGCTCCTTGACGTAGCGGTTGGCGGGGCGGGCCAGGCCCAGATTCGCGCGCAGCGTCGAACCAGGGACCGGGCGATGAGCGAGACCCGCGCGCAGCAGGGCGGGGAGGACGTAGCGGGCGAGGACGGGAAGGTCCTCGTCGATGACGGCCGGGTGCAGGCGGACACCGTCGGCGATCGGGGCCAGTTCGGTGAGCAGGGCGGTCAGCGCGGCGTGCCTGCCCGAAAAGGCCAGTCGCCCAGCGGATCCGGGGCCCAGGTCGGTGCGGCGTTCCGCGGCCGGGGTGTCCAGGGCGATGTCGATGTCCACGAGTACGCGCGAAACCCCACCCACCCGTGCGTTTTCGATTGCCTCGCGGACCTCGGGCAGCGTGGTTCCGCTCACCAGTGCCACGTCGATGCCCTCGGTTCCCGCTGCGCCGTAACCGAATACGACGACCTGTCCCTGCGGCGGGCGGGGCACGATGGCCGGGCCCTTCACCGAGAAGGTCTCGCCGATGAAATCGATGTAGTGCAGCTTGTCGCGGTCCAGGAACTTCCCGGCCGCGTAGTCGCGGATGACGGCGTCGTCCTCCCACGAATCCCACAGTCGCCGTGCGACTTCGACAGCGTCGATGCGCTCGCGCCGGATCGCGGCCGGGGTCTCTCGTGCGGTGGCTCCCCAGGCCCGGGCCGCGCCCGGCTCGTCGACGACCAGCCAGCCGGCCCGGCCCCGCGAGGCATAGTCGAGCGAGGCCAGCTGCGACGACAGGTGGAACGGCTCCGCGTAGGTGGCCGCCGACACCGGGACCAGGCCGAGGGTGCTGGTGGTGGCCGCGACGAAGGCCGCGCGGGTGGTGGCATCGAGCCGCCCGCCCGGACCGGGGCCGGGGTTCAGGGCATCGTCGAAGGTCGCGAACGTGAAGCCCGCGTTCTCCGCCGCTTGAACCCGGGTGCGCACGGTCTGTGGATGCAATGGACGGTCTGGTTCGTGTCCGGCTCGATGCCACGCGGCGGGGTGGTGACCTTCCCCGTCGAGTTCGATTCCCAACGCGAACAGGCCCGTTCGGTACTCGCTCTCGCTCGCCATGGGTCCGACGATTGTCGAACCGTGTCCGTCCGGCCACGGTTGCCGTCACGGTGATCCGAACCCGCGCCGATTCTGCGGTGATCCAGTTCACGAACCGGCATCTTGCACATACCCCCAGGGGGTATTAACTTGATCTTTCGTAAGGCACCGAAGCAGTTGAGAGGGACGAGAAATGACCACCCAGGCGCACACCGGGCACCACGACCATGCGGCCCACGGCGATCACGCCGCGCATGCTCACCACGCGGCCCCGGTCGACCACGCTGCTCACGGCGACCACGACGTTCACGCGGCCCACACCGGGCACGACGTTCACGCGGCCCACGAGGCGCACACCGCTCACGGCAGCCACGACGGCGGCCTGCCGGGCGGACTCCATATCACCCAGGACGGTTACACCCTCGACCTCGCCGAAAAGGTCGTAGCCGCAGGCGAAATCGAGTTCCGGTTCCGCATCCTCGGCCCGGATGGCCTGCCCGTCAACGACTTCGACGCCATCCATGACAAGGAACTGCACCTGATCGTCGTGCAGCGCGAGCTGACCGGCTTCTGGCACGTGCACCCGGAGCGGCAGGCCGACGGCACCTGGACCGTCCGGCTGAACCTGCCCGAGGCGGGCGCCTACCGCGCCTTCACCGATATCGCGCCGCGCGCCCTCGGCAAGACCATCACGCTCGGAGCCGATTTCGCCATCGCGGGCCACTATCGGCCCGGCACCGCGCCGGAACCGCAGCGCACCATCACCGTCGACGGCTACCAGGTCACCCTGGACGGCGATCTGGTTCCCGGCGAGGGCCGCCTGCTCACCCTCACCGTGCGCAAGGACGGCGCGCCCGTCGCCGATCTGCAGCCCTACCTGGCGGCCTACGGCCATCTGGTGATCCTGCGCGCGGGCGATCTGGCCTATGTCCACGTGCACCCGAACGGCGAGCCCGGCGACGGCGTCACCGCGCCCGGCCCCGACATCACCTTCCACGCCGCCGTTCCCGGCCGCGGCACCTACCGGCTGTTCCTCGACTTCAAGCACGCCGACAAGGTCCGCACCGCGGCCTTCACTCTGCCCACCGTCTGACCCGACCCGCCCGTATCGGAGAAGTCGTGTGCGACTGCCGAAGTCCCCGGAGCATGACTAGCGAACAACGCGGTCCGCTGCGCCGGACGACACGCGGAAGGACATCCGAATGGATGCCCTTCCTGCTTTTTGCCCAGGTAAGGCCATCCTCGTGTCCCCTCACAGGGAACTCCCAGTCGACCTGAAGCTCGGTTCAAAATCCGCCGCCTAGGCTCCGCGAGGTCAATCGGAATCTGGGAACACAGGAAGGCGGGTGGCATGTCGACCATCACCAGCGTCGCGGGCGATGCGGCCTCCTCCGGAGGTGGCGACGCCTCCACCGGGGAGGACAACGCAGCCTTGTCGGAGGGTAGGCGCGCGTCGCGATGGGCGATGCTCGCCCCGCCCGGGCAGCCGCGCTGGGAGCGACCTGCCACCCTGGCGCTGCTGATCGCCACGGCCGTCGTCTACCTGTGGGGTCTCGGCGGTGCGGGCTGGGGCAACGGCTACTACGCCGCCGCCGTGCAGTCCGGCACCCAGAGCTGGAAGGCCCTGCTGTTCGCATCGCTGGACCCGCAGAACTTCATCACCGTCGACAAGCCGCCCGCCGCCATGTGGGTGATGGGCCTGTCCGGCCGCATCTTCGGCTTCAATTCCTGGTCCATGTTCGCGCCGCAGGCCCTCATGGGCGTGGCCGCGGTGGCGCTGCTCATCGCCGCGGTGCGTCGCTGGGCCGGACCGGCCGCCGGTCTCATCGCCGGCTCGGCGCTCGCGGTGACCCCGGTGGCGGCCATGATGTTCCGCTTCAACAACCCGGACGCCCTCATGCTCCTGCTGCTGGTGGCCGCCGCGTACTGCACGGTGCGGGCCATCGACGCCCGCGGCGAACGCTTCTGGTCCGGCAGCACCGGCTGGCTGGTCGGCGCGGGCGTGCTCATGGGCTTCGGCTTCCTCGCCAAGATGATGCAGGCCTTCCTGGTGCTGCCCGGCCTCGTGCTGGTGGTGCTGGTGGCCGGCGCGGGCGGATGGCGCACGCGCATCACGCAATTGGCGTCCGCGGGCGTGGCCCTGGTGCTGTCCGCGGGCTGGTATGTGGCGCTGGTCGAACTGTGGCCCACCGGATCCCGGCCCTACATCGGCGGTTCCACCAGCAACAGCCTCTGGGAACTGGCCGTCGACTACAACGGTCTCGGCCGGGTGCTGGGTAACAAGAACGGCGGCGGCGCCCACCGGCCCACCCCGCCCCCGATGCCCACGCCGGATGCGGCCCAGCATGCCGACCCGTCCCAGATGCACGGCGGCTTCGGGTCGCAGCCCGGCCTCACCCGCCTGTTCAGCGGTGAGCTCGCCACCGAATTCTCGTGGCTGCTGCTCGCCGCGCTGATTGCCCTGATCGCCGGACTCTGGCTGACCCGCCGGCTGCCGCGCACCGATCGCGTGCGCGCCGGACTGCTGCTGTGGGGTGGCTGGCTGCTGATCACCGCTGCCGTGCTCAGCTACATGAGCCGTAGCTTCCACTCGTACTACGCCATGGAGCTGGTGCCGGCAATGGCCGCGCTGATCGGCATCGGCGCGACCCAATTGTGGCAGCGCCGTGCGCATCTCGCGGCCCGCGGCACCCTCGCGGTCATGTCGCTCGCCACCGGCGGGTGGTCGTTCGTGCTGTTGCACCGCACCCCCGAATGGCTGCCGTGGCTGCGCTGGACGCTGGTGGCGCTGTCGGTGGTCGCCGCGGCCGCGCTGCTGATCGCCCCGAAGCTGCCGCGCGTCGCGCTCGCCATCGGCGTCTTCGCCCTGCTCGCCGGACTGCTCGGCCCCACCGTCTACACCCTCGAGACCGTTGCCCAGGTGCACAATGGCGGCAGCCCGATCGCCGGTCCGCCCCGCAGCGAACACGGTGGCGGCCCCGGCCAGCGCGGCGGCGTGCCCGACCCGCAGATCGCCGGCCTCATCGAGGGCAGCGAAACCCGTTGGGCCGCAGCCGCTATCGGCGCTCAGGACGTCAGCTCGCTCGAATTGACCACGGGCAAGGCGCTGCTCGCCGTCGGCGGTTTCAGCGGTCGCGACGACTCACCGACCCTGGCCCAGTTCCAGCAGTACGTCGCCGACCACCAGATCGGCTACCTGCTGGTCCGTCAGCGCGAGGAATCCGGACAGGACAACAACTCTCAGGGTGGCCAGCCGAACGCCGGTCAGCCGAGCAACCCCCAGTCCGGCCATGACCACTCCGGCGCGGGCCGCGACACCCAGCCGGGCGGTGCCGGACCCCAGCCGGGCCAGGGCGGCAACGCACCGCGGTCCGGCCAGGGCAACTCGGAGTCGGATCAGTCCACCTCCGCCCAGATCACCGCCTGGGTGAAGGCGAACTACCCGGTCACCATGATGGGCAGCGTGGAGGTCTACAACCTCAACCCCTGACCGGCGACAGCATCCACGAGCATGCACCGGTGCGGGCACTCTCCCGGGACACGCCCGCACCGGTGCATGCTCGTCGTATCCGCGCCCGGGTGGAACGAATTCGGGCCGGGCACCGACCATTTCGGTGAGAGGAATTCGGCGGATACGAGGGGCGGCCGTGGACAACTACAGTGACGGACGACAGCTGGGGCCGGGCGGGAGGTCGGCGATGGGCGACGTGCGCGCGCAGGTGGGGGTGCTCGGTCCGGTGCAGTTGACCATCGACGGGGTGGCCCAGCAGCTGGGCGGGCCCAAGCAGCGCGCCGTGCTCGCCTACCTCGCGATCAATGCCAACCGTCCGGTATCCGTCGAGGCCCTCGCCGGCGCGGTCTGGGAGGACAATCCGCCGCCCGACGTGCGCGTCAGCCTGCACGCCATCGTCTCCAATCTGCGCAAGCCGCTGCGCGACGGCGGCATCGACGCCCGGAACATGCTGCAGCACATGGGCACCGGCTACCGCATCGTGCTCGCGGACCCCGCCTGCGATGTCTTCCGCTTCCGGGCCCGCCGCGAGAACGGCCTGCGCGCCCTCGCCGCGGGACGGTTCGCCGCCGCCGCCGCCGCCCTCTCCGACGCGCTCGCCCAGTGGCGCGGACCCGTCCTGTCCGATCTGCGCGGACTCGGCTTCGCCGACGCCTACGCCGTCGCCCTCGACGACGAGCGCATCGGCGTCATCGAGGCTCGCGCCGAGGCCGATATCGCCCAGGGCCGCGCCGAGGGTGTGGTCTCCGAGCTGGCCCTGCTGGTGCGCGATCATCCACTGCGGGAATCGCTCTGGGAGCAGCTGATCACCGCGCTCTACCTGACCGGCAGGCAGTCCGACGCGCTCGAGGCGGCCCGCCGGCTGCGCGGCATCCTCGCCGAGGAACTCGGCATCGATCCGGGCCACCGCATCCGGGAGCTGGAATCGCGCATCCTGCGCCAGGACCCGCTCAGTGTACCGGCGGTCGCGGCGGCCTCGGCCACCCGCGCCACCACCATCGTGGACCGCAGCTGGCACGAGCCGCAGGCGCTGCTGCGCGACCGCTCGGGGAACGTCTTCCCGGTGACCGGCTCCACGACCCGTATCGGCCGCCTGTCCGACAATGACATCGCGCTCACCGACGGCCGGGTCAGCCGCCACCACGCGCTGCTCATCGACAACGGGCACACCTGGGTGATCAAGGACCTGCACTCCTCCAACGGCGTCTATGTCGATGGCGCACGGGTTGCCGACAGCGGATTATTGTCCGATGGAGCGGTGTTGCGCATCGGCGATACCGAACTGGTCTTCCTGCTGGTTCGCGACGAGGACAACGCCGGCTGAACAGCAGTGAATGCCACGTGACAGATCCGCGACGTCCGGAGCCAATGATTAACTGACCCTTCATTACTGATCCCCCTCACCGCCACGAACCCCCAAGCTCGGTCGGCGATCCTCGACGGTAGCCGTTCCTATGCTCACAGGGGTTGCCATGGATCGGAGGCGTTTTCTGAAGCACGCCGCGCAGCTGGGTGGTGCGGCCGGAGCCATGTCGATGCTCCCGCCGAGCCTGGTGCGGGCCTGGGCCGAACCGGCCCCGCCCGGCGGCTGGGACCGGATCGAGCACGTGGTCATCCTCATGCAGGAGAACCGCTCCTTCGACCACTACTACGGCTCCATGGCCGGCGTGCGCGGCTACGCCGACCTCAATGCGCTACAACTGTCCACCGGGCGCTCGGTTTTCCACCAGCCCGACGGCGGCCGGGTGGTGCTGCCGTACCCCACCACGCTGGAGAACATCGACGGCACCGATCACGGAACCCGTACCGGTCATGATGCTTTCGCCTTCGGCCGGCACGACGGCTGGATCCCCGCCAAGGGCGAGGGCGCCATGGTCGGCTACGACCGCGACAGCCTGGGCTTCTATTACCAGCTCGCCGAGGCGTTCACGCTGTGCGACGGCTACCACTGCTCGGTGAACGGGCCCACCGACCCCAATCGCATGTACCTGTTCACCGGCACCGTGGAAAACCCGCTGGCCCTGGACAATTTCGCGGAATCCCTGCAGGTCTCGCTGTTCGCCGACGACCTGAAACTGCGCTGGATGCGCAGCCTGCCGGTCGCCGGGATCGTGGACGCCGTGCTGGGGATGGTGCACGGTTTGACCAGCGCCCTCCCCCACTCGGTCGCCGAGTCGCTGGCCGGGCTGGTCGCGCCGCGGACCGGCAATCTGTTCCTCTACGACGCGCTGCTCGGCCCCGACGCCGGGCGCTACGTCAACGACATCATCTTCGGCCTGCCCTGGACCACCTACGCCGAACGACTCCAGGAGCGCGGCATCGGCTGGCGTGTCTACCAGGAGTGGGACAACTACACCGACAACGCGCTCGACTTCTTCCTGCCCTTCCGCGAGGCAGCACGGGCCGCGCTGAAGTACACCAACGGCGGCCGCGGGGTCGCCTTCGAGAACTTCTTCCGCTATTACATGGACCTGCAACGGGATCCGAGTCTCGAACCCGCCTACGCCGCCGACCTGAAGCGGGGCCTGGACGAGCTGTCGGAGGGGCAGCGGGCGCTGGTGGAGCAGGGACTGCTGCGGGCGCGCACCGGCACGCTCGTGGAATCCTTCCGCACCGACGTGGCGACCGGACGGCTGCCCACGGTGTCCTGGATCGTCGCACCCTACGTCGACTGCGAGCATCCGGTCATGGGCCCGCGCAATGGGCAGGCCATGGTGCGCGGGGTGCTGGAGGCGCTCGCCGAATACCCGGACGTCTGGAACAAGACGGTATTCATCCTCAACTACGACGAGAACGACGGTTATTTCGACCATGTCCCGGCGCCGGCGCCGCCGGAGGGCGCGGCCGGTGAATACTTCGGCCGCCACAATGTCGGCCTGGGCGCGCGGACACCCGCGATCATCGTGTCGCCGTGGAGCAAACAGGCCGTCTGCTCCGAATTGTTCGACCACACCTCGGTGCTGAAGTTCCTGGAGCGGGTCACCGGTGTCGCCGAACCGAATATCAGCCCGTGGCGGCGGGAGGTGTGCGGTGACCTGTCCTCGCTGTTCGACTTCGGCGCGCGCCGCACCCTCATCCTGCCCACCGCCGCCCCCCGCACCGAGCAGCCGATGTCCGGTGTCGCGCAACCGCTTCCGTTCGTGCAGCGCATGCCGAAGCAGCAGACCGGCAGCAAGGCGCGGGTGCCGCTGCCGTACCGGATGCAGGCCCGCTGCGCGCCCAACGGGCAGGGCGGGATCACCCTCACCATCGACAACGGCGGCACCGGCACCGTGCACTGCCGGGTGCATCCGAACGCCTTCGCCGCGGACTTCACCCCGACCCGCTTCGACGTCCCCGGCGGCGGCGCTGTCGCACACGACTTTCCGGCGGTGAACGGCTGCTACGACTATTCGGTATACGGCCCCGACGGCTTTCAGCGTCGCTTCGCCGGCGACCTCAGCGGTCCGTGCCGCGCGCTGCGGGTCACCGCCACCGCCGCCGCCTCCGGCAGGCGCAAGCTCTCCTGGGTATTCGAAAATGGTGGGAAACAACCGGTTTCGGTTGCGGTGCTCTCCAATGCCTACCGTCACGACGGGCCCTGGATCATCGATGTCGCGGCGGGCGCGACCGAGCGGCGCGATATGGCCTGTGACGCCGATGCCGAGGGCGCGGGCTGGTACGACTTCTCGGTGACCGCTGCCGCCGATGCCGGATTCTGGTGCCGGGCACGCGGATTCGTGGAAACTGGAGCGGCCGGGAGGACCGCCGACGACGCCGCGCCCTTCGACCGGCTGCTGCTGGACCGGTCCCTCTACGAGCCGGGCCGGGACCTGGTCGTCAGCTACGGCCTCGCGGGCGCGGTGGCCGGGCATCGCCTCGCGGTCTACGCCGATCCCGGTGTCCTGGCCGCCACGGTGCCCGCGACGCCCGCGCTGCGCACCCTCGCGCTGGGGAACGGGGTGACGCGGGATCAGGTGGTCCTGCCGGTCATCGCCGCGCCGGGCGCGGCCGATGCCGCGGTCGCTCCGGTGGCGGGACTGCGGCAGGTAGGCGCGGCCGCGGTCCCGGCCGACGCGGCCCTGCGGTCCGGTCCGCTGCCGACCGGCTCCTACCTGCTGCATCACCTGGATGATGCTGGCCGGCCGCTGGCCCATCCCGTTCGCTTCCGGGTGCTCTGATTCCGACTTCCTGGTACATCGTGGCGGTTATGCAACAGGTTCTAGACATATTATGAATTTTGTCTTACCGTCGGTTCATGAGTTCAACGGCGTCTCATGCGGTGCGATTCGAACTGCGCTCCGGCGAAACCTGGCGCGACCCGTATCCCATGTATTCCCAACTGCGCGACCATGATCCGGTCCACCGGGCCGTCCCGGAGGGCCGCGAATCCGACGACTTCTACGTCCTGTCCCGGCACGCGGACGTATACGCGGCCGCGCGCGACCCCGAGACCTTCTCCTCGGCCTCCGGCCTCACCGTCGACTACGTCGACCTGCTGGCCGCAGGATTCGGCGCCGCCAAGCCGTTCGTCTTCATGGACCCGCCCGACCACACCGACTTCCGCCGCCGGGTATCACCGGGATTCACACCCCGGCAGGTCAATTCGGTCGAACCCGAGGTACGCGCCTTCGTCATCGAGCGCATCGAGGGGCTGCGGGCCGCCGGCTCGGGCGATATCGTCAAGGACCTGTTCAAGCCTCTGCCCACCATGGTGGTGGCGCACTATCTCGGTGTGCCGGAACGGGATCGGGGCAGGTTCGACGCGTGGACCGAGAACATCGTCGGTGGCGCGGTCGAGGGCGCGGGGCTGGCCGCGGGCGACCAGAACGCCTTCACCGCGGTCGGTGAAATGGTCGGCTACTTCAGCGAGCTCATCGACCAGCGGCGCCAGGAACCCGGCGACGACACCATCTCACACCTGCTGGCCTCCGGGCTCGGCGCGGACGGCGACAACGAGGGCCTGCTGGCCATGCTCGGCTTCGCCTTCACCATGATCACCGGCGGCAATGACACCACCACCGGAAACCTCGGCGGCGCGGTGCAATTGCTCACCGCCTTCCCCGAGCAGCGCCGCCTGCTGGTGGAGAATCCGGCGCTCATCCCCGACGCCGTCGAGGAATTCCTCCGCATGACCTCCCCGGTCCAGGGCCTGGCCCGCACCGCCACCCGCGATGTGGAACTGCACGGCGTCACCATCCCCGCGGGCCGCCGAGTGCTGCTGCTCTACGGGTCGGCCAACCGCGACGAACGCGAATTCGGGCCCACCGCCGCCGAACTCGACGTGCGCCGCAACCCCAAGCGCATCCTGACCTTCAGCCACGGCCACCACCACTGCCTGGGCGCGGCCGCCGCCCGCATGGTGGCGCGGGTCGCCCTGGAGGAACTGCTGGCCCGCTGCCCGGACTTTGCCGTCGATCTCGATACCGTGCGGTGGGCACATGGCAACTACGTGCGCTGGCCGATCTCCGTCCCGTTCCGGGCGACGGCCTGACCGACCCCGGGGCGGCCACCGCAAGGTCGGCCCGGTCGCACCGTCCGCGCACCGCGCGGGCAGAGTGTGAACGAGTGGGTCCGGTGGCGGTTGCCCCGCCGCCGGGCCCGCGAGCACCGAAGGGACATCCATGAGCCGAGACTGGCTGGCCGACGACCGTGCCGACCTGGCCGCCGAGCGCATCCTCGATGCCGCCGCGCGCCTGTTCGCCGAGCGCGGCGTCACCGCGGTCGGCATGGGCGATATCGCCAAGGCGGCCGGATGCTCCCGCGCGACGCTCTACCGATACTTCGAGAACCGGCAGGCCGTCCGGCTGGCCTTCGTGCACCGCGCCACCCGCCGCATTGCCGGGGGCGTGTTCGAGCAGGTCGCCGCGATCGCGGATCCGGGCGACAAGGTGGTCACCGCCATGCTCGGCGCGATCCATGCGGTCCGGGCCGACCCCATGCTCATCGCCTGGTTCCGCCCCGGCGAGTCCGGCGCGGCCGGGCGCATCAGCCAGGACTCCGACGTAATCGAATCCATTGCGGCGGGCCTGTTCACGCCCACTGCCCTCACCGATCCCGAGCGCAGCCGCCTGGCCCGCTGGCTGACCCGCATCATCGTCTCCTTCCTCGCCGCCCCCGGCCGCGACGACGCGGAGGAGCGTGCCATGCTGGAGGAGTTCGTGGTGCCGGTCGTCAGCCGGGCTTTCGTGTGATCCGCGCGATCAGCGGCTTACCCGGTGGCCGACGTGGCGGCCGTAGAGGCGTTCGGACAGCGCGGATGCGAGATCGGCCACGGCTTCCCGCGCCACCCGCATGGGCATGGCGTGGAAGACGTGCCAGAGATTGCGGTACTCGCGGTGCCGCAGGGGCGCAGCCGATTTCGCCGCGAGGGCGGCGAAGCGGCGGGCATCCCCGGCCAGTAGGTCGTCGCCCGCCGAATGCATGACGATGGGCGGCAGGCCGGTGATGTCGCGGTAGAGCGGGGACCGGGCGCGTCGTTCGTCCTCGGGGACACCCGGCAGGTACGCGTCCATGAACTGCGCCATGAGCGGCGGGTTCAGCAGCGGCTCGCGGCTCGGATCGCACTGGAAGGCCGAGGAATTCACGGTCAGGTCCAGCACGGGGCAGATGAGCCCGAGAATCGCGGGTTGCGGCCAGTTCTTCTCGCGCAGCCGCAGGGCCAGGTCCAGTGCCAGGCCACCACCGGCCGAATCGCCCACCACCGCAATGCGTTCGGCGGGAATGCCCGCGGCGAGCAGGGCGCGATAGGCCGCGAGGGTGTCGTCGATGGCGGCCGGGTACGGGTGCTCGGGGGCCAGCCGGTAGTCGAGGGCGTGCACGGTGGTCCCCATGGCCTCCGCCAGCGCGCCGGTGAGGGTGCGCACCATGCGTGGCATGCCGATCACATAGCCGCTGCCGTGCAGGTACAGCACCGCGGCATCGGTGGGTGCCGAACGGGGAGTGAGGGTTTCGACCGGTATGTCGCCGAGTCGACTGGTCTCGACGGCGATACCACGCGGCGCCCGGGCGAAGGTGGTGCCCGCACCGACCCGGGCGCGGACGCGAGACCAGTCCGGGGCGGGGCCGAACCACCAGCGGCCCACCAGGCGGGAGATCGAGCGCCAGAACGCTGTTTCCACGATGTCACTTCCGGCTCTCGACGCGCTGATTCAGGTCGTAGTCGACCGGATCCGGTGCGCTGCGGATCAGCTTCTCGTAGCGCCCCGGGGTCCACGGCCACAGCTCGGGCAGCCCGTCCTCGCCGAGGTACCAGCTGGTGCAGCCGGTGGTCCACACCGTGCTCGGTGCGGCGGCCCGCATCCGCGCGTTGTAGCGGTCGGTGGCGGCGCGGGTGGGGGCGACGGTCGCGAATTCACCTGCCTGCCACCGCCGCAGCCAGCCGACGATACGCGCGGACTGCGCCTCGGCGACCGCGGTCAGCGGATGATTGGCGAAGGGACTGTGCGGGCCGACCAGCATGAACAGATTCGGGAAGCCCGGCATCATGACGCCCTCGAAGGCGCGCGGGCCCTGCTCCCACGCCTGATCCAGGGTGCGGCCGTCCGATCCGGTGATCGCCATCGGGCGCATGAAGGCGTGCGAGTCGAATCCCGTTGCCAGGACCAGGATGTCGAGCTCGTGCAGGCGGCCATCGGTGGTCACCACGCCGCGCTTCCCGACGTGGTCGATGCTCTCGGTCACCAGCGCGACATCGGGGCGCTGCACCGCCTGGTAGAAGCGGTCGGACACCACCAGCCGCTTGCACATGGCCTGATAGTCGGGCGTCAGCTTGCGCCGCAGTTCAGGATCCCTGACCGACCGCAGGTTTCGCTCCACCACCCACTGGATGAACCGGCGCACCCGGCCGGGATGCACCAGGCCCTGCGAGAACACCGCGAAGGCGGCGCGATTGAACCAGTAGGGGAGTGCGCCCAGCGCGGGTATCAGCGAGTAGAGCCGCTTCGACACCCGCGTGTACGACCGGTTCACCGTCGGCAGGATCCACTGCGGAGTGCGTTGGAACAGCACGACTTCCGGCACCGTGCCCGCGAGCGCGCTCACCAGCTGGGTGCCGGTGGAGCCGGTGCCGATCACGCCCACCCGCTTGCCGGTCAGCTCGACATCGTGCCGCCAGCGCGCGGAATGCATGACCGGGCCGCCGAATTCGTCGAGGCCTGGGATGTCGGGCCGGTTGGGGTGGTGCAGGAAACCCGTTGCGCACAGGACGAAGTCGACACGCCGGGTCGCGCCGTCGGAGGTGGTGAGCTGCCAGCCGTTGCCGTCGAACACCGCGCCGGTCACCTCGGTCCCGAAGCGGGTGCGCCGGTGGAGTCCGTGCTCGCGCGCCACCCCGATCAGGTAGTCCTTGATCTCCGGCCCGGCCGAATACAGGTGTGACCATTCGGGATTCATGGCGAACCGGAATTGGTAGTACCGCGAGGGCACATCGCACACCAGGCCCGGATAGCTGTTGTCACGCCACGTGCCGCCGTACTCGTCGGCCTTCTCGTAGAGGGTGAAGTCGGTGAATCCGGCCCGCTGCAGAGCCACGGCCATGCAGATCCCGGAGATTCCGGCGCCCACGATGGCGATCCGCGGTGTGTTCATGGGACGCGAGCCTAGACAGCTGTCCGACATGGTGGGAAGGCTTTCGGGTAAATCAGTAGACATTCCGTCATTCGCTAGACGCAGTGTAAAGCCAATGCTACCGTGTGCGCCAGATCACAAGCTCGAGGCAAGGAAGCACGATGCGCGCACTCCAGTGGACCGGCCCGGAAAAGGTGCAGATCAACGACATCCCGGTCCCGGACATCGGACCCACCGATCTGCTGCTGAAGGTCGGCGCCGCGGGCGTCTGCCACTCCGACCTGACCCTGGTCAACTTCCCGATCCAGCTGCGCGAGGATCCGCTCACCCTCGGCCACGAGATCGCCGGCACCATCGAGGCCATCGGCTCGGATGTGAACGGGCGCGAGATCGGCGAACGCGGTGTCGTCTACCTGTTCTGGACCTGCGGCGTCTGCCGGGAGTGTGTGAGCGGCAACGAGAACGTCTGTCTCGCGGCTGGTCGCGTCGCCATGCCGCCCTGCCCCGGACTCACCATCGAGGGCGGCATGTCGGAGTACGTGCGGATTCCGGCGAGCTCGTTCGTGCCCATCGGCGACCTGGACTTCCTGCAGGCCGCGCCGGTCGCCGACGCCGCCCTCACCGCCTACCACGCCATTCGCGGTGCGCGCGAAGCACTCCGGCCCGGCGGTACCGCGGTCGCCATCGGCATCGGCGGGCTCGGGCACGTGGCGGTGCAGATCCTGCACGCCATCTCCGGCGTACGGGTCATCGCCGTGGACCAGGCACAGGAGAAGCTGGACCTGGCCGCCGACTGCGGTGCGGAGCTCGGCATCCTCTCCGGCGGCGACACCGCCAAGCAGATCCTCGACCTCACCGACGGGCGCGGCGCGGACGCCG
Source organism: Nocardia sp. NPDC101769 (assembly GCF_044766925.1). Lineage (NCBI taxonomy): Bacteria > Bacillati > Actinomycetota > Actinomycetes > Mycobacteriales > Nocardiaceae > Nocardia > Nocardia sp. NPDC101769. The sequence goes on from NZ_JBIWMX010000028.1 coordinate 25,466, forward strand.
TCTTCGACTTCGTCGGTGTGGACGCCACCGCCAAGCTGGCCTGCGAGACCGTCGCCCCCAACGGTGCCTACCGCATGGTCGGAATCGGCGGCGGCGCACCGGAAATCACCGCCGGACCGGCCGGCGGCCCCGGCTGGCCGTGGGGCGCGACCGTGCGGAAATCGCTGGGCGGCACCCGCAGCGACCTGCACGCGTGCGTGGCCCTCGCCCAGGCGGGCAAGCTGCACATGGAGGTCGAGCGCTTCGACCTCGCCGAAGGGCCGGAAGCCTTCCGCCGCCTGGACGCGGGCCAGATCCGGGGGCGCGCGGTTCTGGTGCCGTGACCGATTCGCACCTGAGCCAGGCTGGATGAATCAGCCTGCGGCGGGTTCTATCTCGCCGAGGAACTTCGCGACGCGCGCCGCGATCTCGTCCGGGAACTCGCCGTTGATGGCGTGTGAGGCGTCCGGCCACACCTCGAATTCACCGCCGGGCACCAGCTTTCGCGCCCTGTCCGCCAGCTTGCGGGCATTGTGCACGATGCTGCGCCCGGCGAAGATCCCGAGGAACGGCATGGTCAGGGCCGAAAGCTGGTCCTTGGCAGGCTGATTGGTCATCGGCAGATAGGAGGCGAAGTCCTTCATGCCCGAGGCGATCAGCCTGCCCTCGGGCAGGTCCTGCGGCGCGGACACCCCGCCGGAAATCCAGCTCAACAGCTTGTTGCGCCACGTCTCCGGCATCCCCGGCAGCACCGAACCCAGCGACACCAGAATCATCTTCCAGGTCACCCCGCCGAACACGAACGGCGCATCCAGGGTGATGAGCGAGGCCACCCGATCCGGATGGTGCACGGCCAGATTCACCGCCGACCACCCGCCGATCGACACGCCCAGCACATGCACCGGCCGAGACTCCAACGCCGCCAGCGCCTCCGACAGCCACGCCGCCTGATCGACTCCGTCGGCCAGCGGCCCGGACTGCACACTCAACCCCGGCTCACCCAGCAGATCCAGCGTGATCACCGGCCGCACCGCCAGCAGCCCCGGCAGATTCGCCGCCCACATCGGCGTGGCGGCCTGCCTGCCGGGCAGCAGCACCAGCGGCGTCGCCTCCCCCGCCCGGAATCGATACGCCCGCACCGTCCCGAAACTCGTTGGCACATCGATGGTTTCCCATACGGGCGGCAACAGCCCGAACCCGTCCCGATACGCCTTCGCATACCGCCGATACCCCGCCGTCTCGCGGAAGTACCCGACCCGCTTGCCCTTGAACTTCGGCCCCACGTTGCTCTCGGGAAACTCGACCATGTTTCCAGGCTAATCTCCGGCCGAGCCGGTGCGTCGACCTCACTGCAACCCGGCGATGCGGCGTTCCAGCCAGTGGCGGGATTCGGCGTCGGGGGCGCGGAGGAGGACCTTGCGGCGCGCGGCGGGGGAGAGCGCGGACAGTAGGCGGGCCAGGCGTTTTCGGGTATCCCAGCCGAGCAGGTAGCGGATCGCGCCGGTGATGGCGGCGTCGTCGGCGAGGTCGACCGCGCGGGCGAAATCGGTGTGGTTCTCCAGATCCAGGCACTGGGCCGGAATGCGTTCGTGCGGCGGGTGGCCCGAGGAGGCGCCGGTGCCCGCGGCGTACCAGGCGCACAGGCGCAGGATTCGCTCCACCGCATCCGGGTACGCCGCCGACAGCAGGTCGTGGACCTCCGCCACCTGGCGTCCGGTCAGGCTGTCGCCGGAGGTGGACGTATCGAGAAAGAGGCCGGCGTACGACATGAGCGGTGCGGGGATCTCGGCCGCCCAGAGCCGGGCGGCACGGTCGATTTCGGCCTGGCGCTGCTCGGCCGCGCGGTATTCGCGCAGGGGAGCGGCGACGCCGCGCACGGCAAGCCATTCCAGCGGGCGGACGCCGTCGGCCAGCAGGGCGTCCTGGGGCCAGCCGTCCCAGCGGATCGAATAGCCGTGATGCAGGGTCACCGTGGCGAGCGGACGCTCGGCGGTATCGAAGAAGTCCAGCACCACATCGCCCCAGCACATGCACACGAAGCCGGGCAGGTCGGCAATGCGCAGGGCGTCCCGCAGCGCTCGCACGGCAATCGGGTCCCGCTCCTCCAGCAGGGTCGGCGCCTGCCCGGGCATCTCCCTGACCCGGACGCCGTGCGCATGCGCCAGCACCCGATCCAGCGCGACCGGATCGCCGCCCGCGGACGCTCCCCCGAAAGCCATACCGAAACACTAATCCGACCCACCGGTCCCGGCGTGGTGTTGCGGCCGCACGGGGGTGCATTCTCGGTGACCAGCCTGTTGCTGAACTGGTACGTACCAGCTGGTGATACGGTGCCGTGTGACGCCGATAACTCGCCTGACGGCGACCGAACGGTGAGAACTGCATTGTTGCCGAGAAGCCAGATTTAGGAGAGACAGTGGCGATATCGGACTCCCCGCGAGACGCTGCCGGTCCCGCTGCCCAGCGCACCACCGGACTGTTCCGCACCAAGAGCGTCGAGCAGTCGATCCGGGACACCGACGATCCCGATGCCAAACTCCGCAAGGACCTGACCTCGTGGGACCTCACGATCTTCGGCGTCGCGGTCGTGGTCGGCGCCGGTATCTTCACCCTCACCGCGCGTACCGCGGGCAACATGGCCGGACCCGCGGTCTCACTGGCCTTCGTCTTCGCGGCCGTCGCCTGCGGCCTGGCCGCACTCTGCTACGCCGAATTCGCCTCGACCGTCCCCGTCGCAGGCAGCGCGTACACCTTCTCCTACGCCACCTTCGGTGAGCTGGTGGCCTGGATCATCGGCTGGGACCTCATCCTGGAATTCGCGCTCGGCACCTCGGTGGTCGCCAAGGGCTGGTCTCAGTATCTGGGCACGGTCATGGGCGGGCATCAGCCCATCTGGCACTTCGGGTCGGTCAAGTTCGACTGGGGTGCGGTCGTTCTGATCGCCGTACTCGGCGTGCTGCTCGCCCTCGGCACCAAGCTGTCCTCGCGGGTGTCCGCGGTCGCGGTCGCCATCAAGCTGGCCGTCATCGCGCTGGTGGTCGTGGTCGGCGCCACCTACTTCAAGGCCTCGAACCTGAAGCCCTTCATCCCCGCATCGGTCCCCAACGCGGACTCCGGCAGCGCGAGCACGCTGCAGCAGACCCTGTTCCAGCTGGTCACCGGCGGCGGCAACAGCCACTACGGCTGGTACGGCCTGCTGGCCGCGGCCTCCATCGTGTTCTTCGCCTTCATCGGCTTCGACGTGGTCGCCACCGCCGCCGAGGAGACCAAGGATCCGCAGCGCAATGTGCCGCGCGGCATCCTGGGCTCGCTGGCCATCGTGACCGTGCTGTACGTGGCGGTCTCGCTGGTGCTCACCGGCATGGTGTCCTACAAGGACCTGCAGGGCAATGACGCCACCCTCGCAACGGCCTTCGCCCTGCACGGCGTCACCTGGGCCAAGAACATCATCTCCGTCGGCGCGCTGGCCGGTCTGACCACGGTCGTCATGGTGCTGTTCCTGGGCCAGACCCGCGTGCTGTTCGCCATGTCCCGCGACGGCCTGATGCCGCGCCGGCTCGCCCACACCGGCCCCAAGGGCACCCCGGTGCGGATCACCGCCATCGTCGGCGTCATCTGCGCGGTGCTGGCCGGATTCGTGGACTTCGGCACCCTGGAGGAAATGGTCAATATCGGCACGCTGTTCGCGTTCGTGCTGGTGTCCATCGGCGTGGTCGTGCTGCGCCGCAGCCGGCCGGATCTGAAGCGTGGCTTCCGGGTGCCGCTGGTGCCGCTCATCCCGATCCTGTCGGTCATCGCCTGCGCCTGGCTCATGTTCAACCTGTCGGTGGAGACCTGGCTGCGGTTCGTCATCTGGATGGCGTTGGGCCTGGTCGTGTACTTCGCCTACGGCCGACGGCACTCGGTGATGGCCCGCGCGGAGGCGAAATCCGGTAGCTGATCGGGTGCTCGAGTTCGGTGCTGGTGGTGTGTCTTCCATACGCGACCTCGCGGAATGCGGTTCAATTGCTCTGAATAGTGAGAGTTGTGCCACAAGTTCGACCCATCAGCACCGTCTCAGCATCCCGAGAGGAACCGGTCGTGAGCATGCTCCTCGCCGTGCACGACGCCTACACCACGGTTGTCGCGCAGATCGGCAACCCGACCCCGGAGACCCCGCCCGTAGCGGACAAGCTGATGAAGCTGGTCCGCTACTTCACCTGGTTCACCATGCTGTCCGGCGTCACCGCCATCACCTACGGCGGTGGCCGGTTCGCCTGGGAGAAGTGGAGCGGCGGCGGCCTCGAATCACCGAAGATGGTGGCCGGAGCGATGATCGGCGGCGTCACCGCCACCAGCGCCGGCACCATCATGAACGCCGTAATCGGCAATTGAGAAAACGCTCGTAACGGGTGCGCCGGATACCGGCGCACCCGTTGGCTTCTCGCGGTCAGCTCTGGCCCAGCATGCTGTTCATCTGGGTGATTTCCTGCTGCTGCGCGGTCACGATGGACTGCGCCAGGACCTTCGATTCGGCGTTCGTGCCCTGTGCCAGTTCGGTATTCGCCATGGTGATCGCGCCCTGATGGTGCTCGATCATCATCTGCATCCACAGCTTGTCGAAGTCCGGGCCGGACAGGCCCTCCAGCTTGGTCATCTGGTCCTTCGACATGATGCCGGGCATATCGTGACCCATGTCGCCGCTCGGCGCCGGCTTGCCGAAACTCTGCAGCAGCGTGGTGATCTGCTGCATCTCCGGCGACTGCGCCTGCTCCACGGCCTTGGCCAGGGTGATCAGCTGCTGGTTCTGCGAGCGGGTGGGCACCAGCTTCGCCATCTCCACGGCCTGCGCGTGATGCGGGTACATCATCTGCAGGAACGTGACGTCGGCGGCATTGAAGTCGCTGCGGGTGGCCGCCGGCGCCGAGGTGCCGGTCGCGCCGTGATCCATGCCGGGCATGCCGCCGTGATCCATGGCCGTGGTGGTCAAGGACGGCGCGGCCTTCGAGGTGTCGCTGTTATTGCCGCTACAGCCGGCGGCGATCAGGGCGGTGGCCGCGGTGCCGGCGATCAGGGCGAGCTTGATCCGGGTGCTGAACATGGTCGAACTCCTTGGTGAGTACTGGTGAATCGGGAAATGAGCAGGCGAAAACCCGCGTCCGCGCGAGGGATACGCGGCCGCGGCGGCCCATCAGATCCGCAGGATCGCCAGTTCGGCCAGGGAGAGCACCGTCCAGGGTGGTGGACGGGCGTGATGCGCGCGCGGGCGGCGCGGTGTCGAGGTGACGGCGTCGCGGCGGCCGATGCCGACCCAGGCCAGCAAGGCCAGACCCAGTCCGAGCAGCAGCGCGGCGAGCACGAACAGGCAGCCGTGCATTCCCGCGTGGCCGTTGCCGCAATCGCCGCCACAGCCGGGCATGGACATGTGGTTCTCGCCGAGGGCCGAGGCCTTGGCGATGGGGGCGATACCCGCCATGGGCAGTGCGGCGTCGTGCATGTGCTCGGTCATAACGGTCGCCGGGCTCCCGGCGTGGTCGCCGGTCATGCGGTCATGGCTCATGCCCAGGACGAGCGCGTGCATGGCCACCAGCCCGGCCAGCAGGGCGAGCAGCCCGACGGCCCGGATGAACCGGGTGCCTCGGGGCTGCTGTTCGATCACGGCGGCCATTCTACGGACCCGCCACCGTCCGGCCGGATACCCCCTATCGGTATCGTTACGGGACGCGCCCGCCTCGCCACCGCGAGGATCGGCGGGGTGGACGGTAGCCTGACGGCCGTGTCACAGCGCGAACTGGTCATTCTGGGGACGGCCAGCCAAGTACCGACCAAACAGCGCAATCACAACGGCTACCTGCTGCGGTGGGATCGCGAGGGGCTGCTGTTCGACCCGGGGGAGGGCACCCAGCGGCAGATGAGCTTCGCGGGGGTGGCCGCCAGCGGGATCACCCGCATCTGCATCACCCACTTCCATGGGGACCACTGCTTCGGCCTGCCGGGTGTGCTGGGCCGCATCAGCCTCGACGGGGCGCTGCATCCGGTGGACGTCTACTTCCCGGCGTCCGGCGAGGTCTACTACGAACGGCTCATCGATTCCTCGGCGCACAACCGCCATGTGGACCTGCGCCCGCACCCGATCACCGATGCCGGTGAATTGCCGCCGCCGGGAGCCGATTTCACCCTGCGCACGGCGCGGCTGTCCCACCCGGTCGAATCGTTCGGCTACCGGCTCGACGAGCCGGACAGCCTGCGCTTCATTCCCGAGCGACTGCGCGAACTGGGATTGTCCGGGCCCGTCGTGGGTGAACTGCAGCGGCGCGGCGAAGTCGAGATCGGCGGGCGCGTGGTCACTCTCGACGAGGTGAGCGAGGCGCGGCCGGGACAGAGCTTCGCGTTCGTCATGGACACGCGGCTCTGCGACGGCGTCCACGACCTGGCCCGGGGCGTGGACATGCTCGTCATCGAGTCCACCTTCGTCGATGCCGATGAGCACCTGGCCGTCGAATACGGTCATCTCACGGCGGGACAGGCGGCACAGGTGGCGGCGCGGGCGGGGGTTCGCACCCTGGTGCTGACCCACTACTCGCAGCGCTACCGCGCCCTGGACCAGCATTTGGCCGATGCCCGTGCCCATTTCGGCGGGGAGATCGTGGTGGCCGAGGATCTGATGCGCATTCCGGTTCCGCCGCGCCGCTGACATCGGGGACGAAGGCCATAATGGTTCGCGGCCAATCCCGTTCTGGACTGCGGCTCGATAGACCTGAGACTTGGAGCGGAGGAGCGAAGCGGGGAGCGCGGGGAGGGAAGAACGAGACCTCCAGGGCCGCGAACCCGCTCGGAGCGAAGCGGAGGGCAAATTGAACACAGTGCACGAGGAACTCATCGGACTCGCCGACCGGTACTGGGACGCCATGCTGGAGTCTGCGCCGAGCGAGGCGACCCTGTTGGGGGACAGGAGATTCGACGATCGCATCGAGGATCTGTCGGTCGCGGCGGAGGAACGGCTGCTGGGTACCTGGAGGGGGTTGCTGGCCGAGGTGGATGCGCTGGACCCCGCGCGGCTGGGTGACGAGGACCGGACCACGCGGAGCCTGCTGCGCACCGAATTGGCTTCGGCGGTCTCGCATCTGGAGTGGCGGCCCGTCGAGATGGCCTCGGATCAGATGACGGGCGTGCACGCCGGGATGCTGACCATGGCTCCCCAGGTGAACGCGCCCGAACCGGAGAACGCGCGGCGGCTGGTGCAGCGCTACCGGCAGTTCGGCACCCTGATGAACCAGGCCGTGGAGCGCTTCCGGGCGGGACTCGCGGCCGGGCGCACGCCGGCACACATCACCATCGTGCGCTCGCTCAATCAGCTGGACGGCTATCTGGCCTCCGATCTCGCCGACGACCCGTTCGTCACCCTGGCCGGCCCGGCGGGCTGGGATGGCGAAACCGCTTGGCGCGCAGAGCTGGCCGAGGTCGCGCGGGAGGTCATCCGGCCGGCCTTCGCCGCCTACCGGGCGGTGCTCGCCACCGAGCTCGAACCCGCATCGCGCCCCGATGACAAGCCCGGCCTCTGCTGGCTCGGCGACGACGGTGCGGACATCTACCGCCGCCTGCTGCGCCACCACACCACGCTGCCCGACCTGGGCGCGGACGAGATCCACCAGCTCGGCCTGGACGAATTGGCCCGCCTGCGCACCGAATACGAGGAGGTGGGCGGCCGCCTGTTCGGCCTCGCCGGCCAGACCGCCATTTTCGCCCGCCTGCGCGAGGATTCGGCGCTGCGCTACGGCGAGGGTGCGGAGATCATGGCCGACGCCCGGGCGTATCTGGCCGCCGCCCAGGCGGAGATGGGCAACTGGTTCGGCCGGCTCCCACGCCAGTCCTGCGACATCCAGCCTGTCCCCGACTTCCTGGCCGCGGACGCACCCGCCGCCTACTACTTCCCGCCCGCGGCCGACGGCTCCCGCCCTGGCGCATACTACGTGAACCTGCGGGAACCCAAGAGCCGCAACCGCTATGAGACCGCCGCGGTCGCCTACCACGAGGCCATCCCCGGCCACCACCTCCAGCTCACCATCGCCAACGAGCTGGACCATCTCCCGCGCTTCCAGCGCATGTCCTTCTCCAATACGGCCTTCGTCGAAGGCTGGGCGCTCTACACCGAGCGCCTCGCCGACGAAATGGGCCTGTACCCCGACGATCTCACCCGTATCGGCATGCTCGCCGCCGATTCCTGGCGCTCCTGCCGCCTGGTCGTGGACACTGGTCTGCACGCCAAGGGCTGGACCCGTCAGCAGGCTGTCGACTTCATGTCCGCCAACGCCCCCGTCGGGCTCGAGGAAATCCGGGTGGAGATCGACCGCTACATCGCCATGCCCGGCCAAGCGGTCGCCTACAAGGTCGGCCAGCTCGAGATCCGCCGCCAGCGCGCCCTGGTCACCGATCGTCTCGGATCCGCCTTCGACATCAAGGCCTTCCACGACAAGGTGCTCGGCTCCGGCTCGGTCAGCCTCCCGGTCCTGCGCGATCTGGCCGCCTCCCTCTGACACTCTGCGGCGGGCAGCCGGTGGGCGTGGCTTACCGGCGCCCGCCCGGTGACAGATCGAGCCCGGTGACAGCTCGATCAGCGGCAGATCTGGCCCGCGACATCGGCCGGCACACCGATCTCGGTGCAGTGCAGGGCGCTGCCGAAGTTCACCGGCTTCCAGCCGCCGTCGGCTGCCAGATCGACGCATTTGCCGTTTCCGGCGGTGGTGGGTGCGCCGTCACCGGCGGGCTGCGTGGCGCCCGGCGACCGCTGAGGGCCGGGGGACACAACAGTTCCCGGTGCGGTCACGGTGGCGGAGCTCGGCATCGACGACCCGCCGGTCGCCGGTGTCGAGCCGCCGTCCTGGCACGCCGTCGCCAGGGCCACCGTGGCGACCGCCGCGATGATGCCAACGATCCTCTTCATGAAAAGCCCTCCCACTCGGTACTACCGAGTACGTCGAGTCATCCTTGCGCCCCGCGTTCCTGGGCACACCGGCGCGCCGTCGGCACGACCGCCTGCCGGCCGTTGCGAGCCCTCGTATTTCGCGTCCGGCACGATCCGGCTCGACCGGGCCGGGAATAGCGGTCCGGGTGGGGTGTTCGACTCTGTGGTGAGTTGTGTTGAGGGAAGGGGCCGCCGGTGACGGCTACGGATGTGAAGTCGTCGATCGGGTTGCGGTCGGAGCGGGGGCCGATTCTCGCGGCGATCATGTTGTCGACGTCGCTGGTGGCATTGGACTCGACCATCATTGCCACCGCGGTGCTGACGATCACCGATCAGCTCGGTGGGTTCGCCCAGTTCCCTTGGCTTTTCAGCATCTACCTGCTGGCACAGGCGGTGACGGTGCCGATCTACGGGAAACTCGCCGACATGGTGGGGCGGAAACCGGTGATGCTGTTCGGGATCGGGGCCTTCGCGGTGGGGTCGCTGCTGTGCGGGCTGGCGACGAGCATGCCCGCGCTGATCGCGTTCCGGGCGGTGCAGGGCATCGGGGCGGGCGCGGTCAGCCCCATCTCGATGACCATCGCGGGCGACATCTACACGGTCCCGGAGCGGGCCAAGGTGCAGGCGTACCTGGCCAGTGTGTGGGCGACCTCGTCGGTGCTGGGGCCGCTGCTCGGCGGCGTGTTCTCCGAGTACATCAGCTGGCGGTGGATCTTCCTGATCAATCTGCCGCTGGCGGCGCTGGCGGCCTGGATGATCCTGCGGAACTTCACCGAAAGCGCTCCGCGGCAGAGCCATCGGATCGACTACCTCGGCGCCGGACTGCTCACCGTCGGGGCCGGGGCGCTGATCCTGGCCCTGCTCGAGGGCGGCCAGACGTGGGCCTGGGGCTCACCCGCGAGCCTGGCGCTCTTCGTCGGCGGCGGGGTGATGCTGGCGGTGTTCGGGCTGGTGGAGCGGCGGGCCGCGAATCCGATTCTGCCACTGTGGGTTTTCACCCGCCGCATCGTCGTGGCCAGCAGCCTGGCCTCGCTGCTGGTCGGCGCCATCCTGCTGGGTCTCACCTCGTACGTGCCGACCTTCGCGCAGGGTGTGCTGGGCAGCGGGGCACTGATCGCGGGTCTCACCGTCGGCGCTCTCACACTGGGCTGGCCGGTGTCGGCGTCGCAGGCCGGAAAGGTATACCTGCGCATAGGTTTCCGGGCGACGGCGGTGATCGGCAGTCTGTTCGCCGTGGCGGGTGCGGCGTCGCTGCTGGTGGTGGACGCGCGGTCGAGCCTGTGGCAGTTGGCGATCGGCTGCTTCATCGTCGGCATGGGGATGGGCCTGGTGGCCAGCCCGACCCTCATCGCCGCCCAGGCGAGCGCCGAATGGTCGGAGCGAGGCGTGGTCACCGCCGCCAATATGTTCGCCCGCTCGCTGGGCAGCGCGGTCGGTGTGGCCGTGTTCGGAGCGCTGGTCAATGCCCGGCTCGGGAAGGCCGGCCATCCGGCCGCGTCGGACCTCGCGCCGGCCGTGCACCTGGTATTCCTCGGCGTGGCCGCCATGGCGGTGGTCCTCATCGGTGCGGCCGCCGTCATGCCCCGGCGAAGCGCGGGCAACTCGGAAATCCATTCGGCGTGAACACGATCGACATGTGATTTGCGGAATCGCAGAATAGCGCCGGGCTCGGTCAATTCCGCAAAAAGGCCAGCGACCGTGCCGAATGGAATACTTCGGCAATGATCTAGCACACTGTAGGTGTGGTTGAGGTCGAGGACGTATTGGGCCGGTTACGGCGGTATCCGGATGTCGAAGCGGTGAACCTGTATGCGGTCGATGCCGCCGACCGCCTCATGCTGGATGTCGCCGCGGATTCGCTGGCCATCGCCGGGGACGGGCGGGTGGCCGTGATCGACGACGGCTACGGGGCATTGACCCTGGGGGCGATCGCCGCGCACGACCTGCACGAGGTCCGGGTGCATCAGGATTTGCTCACCGGTGAATTGGCGCTTGCCAACAATGCCCGAATTGTCGGTCTAGCCGATCGCTTTTCGACCCGCGAATTGGGCGCGGGATTGCTCGCCGATGTCCGCGTGGTGCTGTGGCGGCTGCCGCGAGCCCTGTCCGGCCTGGCCGAAACCGCCGAGGCCATCGCGCGCTGGGCCGCACCCGATGTCGAGGTCTTCGCCGGCGGCCGCGACAAGTACCTGACCCCCGCCATGAACGAGGTACTCGCCGAATCCTTCGGCTCGGTGCGCGCCACCCGCGGCCGCCAGAAATCTCGCATCCTGCTCGCCGCCGAGCCCAAAATCGTTGGCGAGCCCCGCTTTCCGATCCGCAACCGGCTCGACGACCAGGGCCTGGAGGTGGTGGCCCACGGTGCGGCCTTCTCCGGCCCGCGCCTGGACATCGGCACCCGCTTCCTGCTCGACCACCTGAAGCGGATGAAGCCCGATGCCCGCGATGCCATCGATCTGGGTTGCGGCACCGGCATTCTCGCCGTCGCACTCGCCAAGTCCCGCCCCGGTATCCGGGTGACGGCGACCGACCAGTCCGCGGCCGCGGTGGCCTCCACTCGCGCCACCGCAGCCGCCAACGGCGTCGCCGACCGCGTCACCGTGCTGCAGGACGACGCCATGTCCAGCGCCCCCGACAACAGCGCCGACCTGGTGCTGTGCAACCCGCCCTTCCATGTCGGCGCGGCCGTGCACACCGGCTCGGCCATCAAGATGTTCCAGCAGACCGGCCGGGTGCTGCGCCCCGGCGGCGAGCTGTGGACGGTCTACAACACCCACCTCAACTATCGAGGCGTGATGGAGCGCATGGTCGGCAGAACCGATGTGATGGGCCGCAATCGCAAGTTCACCGTGACCCGCTCGGTGCGTCCGTTGTGACCCGCCGAATACGCCCGCCCACTGTGACCCGCCGGATGCACAGCTTGCAGGACGTCGAACAATAGGGCGCATGGGACGAATCGATCTTCGAATCTTCACCGAACCCCAGCAGGGCGCGTCCTACGACACCCTGCGCACCGTTGCCAAGACCGCCGAGGACCTCGGCTACGACGCCTTCTTCCGGTCCGATCACTACCTGAAGATGGGCGACGCCGACGGCCTCCCGGGCCCCACCGACGCCTGGATCACCCTCGCGGGCCTGGCCCGCGAGACCCGCCGCATCCGGCTGGGCACCCTGGTCACCTCGGCCACCTTCCGCCACCCGGGCGTGCTCGCCATCGAGGTGGCCCAGGTCGACGCCATGTCCGGTGGCCGCGTCGAATTCGGTTTCGGCGCGGGCTGGTTCGAGGCCGAGCACGCCGCCTACGGCATTCCGTTCCCGGCCCAGCGGTTCCCGCGCTTCGAGGAACAGTTGGCCATCGTCACCGGTCTGTGGTCGACGCCGGTCGGCGAGACCTTCTCCTTCGCCGGTGAGCACTACACGCTCACCGATTCCCCGGCGCTGCCCAAGCCCGCGCAGCCGCGTATCCCGGTCATCATCGGCGGCATGGGCGCCGCGCGCACCCCGCGCCTGGCCGCGCAGTACGCGACCGAGTTCAACGCGCCGTTCCAGTCGGCGCAGGACAGTGCCGAGCAGTTCGAGCGAGTCCGCAAGGCCGCCAAGAACGCCGGCCGCGATCCGCACGACATCACCTTCTCCAACGCGCTGGTCGCCTGTGTCGGCGCGAGCGATGCCGAGGTGGCTCGGCGCGCGGCCGCCATCGGGCGCGAGGTGGACGAGCTGAAGGCCAACGGCCTGGCCGGCAGCCCGGACGAGGTGGTCGAGAAGATCGGCCGCTATGCCGAGATCGCCGGTACCAGCCGGGTTTACCTGCAGATTCTGGATCTGTCCGATCTGGATCACCTGGAGCTCATCGCGACTCGCGTGATGAGCCAGCTGGGCTGAGACCGGCTTCCGGAGCGGCCGGACCACGGCTCGTCGGTCGGCGCATTCAGTAAAGCTGAGGTAAAGTCCGCTCCGTCCGATCTGTGGGGGTTCGGGAACTCCGGACCCCCACGGCGCGTTGGACGAGTAGCTTCAATGGCCACGACCGACGTGAGCCGCGACTCCAGAAAGGGACGCACCGAAATGCGCTCCACATCCAACCCGGTCTTCCGGAACTTGCAGCCGCAGCAGGGCGGCTACGCCGGCTTCGGCTCGGCGCCTGGAGCCGGACAGTTCCCTAACAACCCGTACGGCCAGCAGCCGCAGTACCCGGGCTACCAGCAGCCCTACCAGCCGGCCGTGCCGACCACCCGCCCGATGACCATCGACGATGTCGTGCAGAAGACCGGCATCACCCTCGGCGTGGTCACCTTGACGGCGATCCTGTCCTACGCGCTCACCTCGGCCAACCACGGCCTGGCCGGGCTGTTCCTCGCGGTCGGCGGCCTCGGCGGCTTCGCGCTCGCCATGATCATGACCTTCGGCCGCAAGCAGGACAACCCGGCCCTGGTGCTCAGCTACGCGGCGCTGGAAGGCCTACTGCTGGGCTCGTTCTCGTTCCTGTTCACCAATGTGCAGTTCGGTGGCGTCGGTGGATCCGGCCTGATCGCGCAGGCGGTGCTGGGCACCTTCGGCGTCTTCTTCGGCATGCTCGTGGTCTACAAGACCGGCGCGATCCGCGTCACCCCGCGCTTCACCCGCATGATCGTCGGCGCCATGATCGGCATCCTGGTGCTCATGCTCGGCAACCTGGTCGCCAGCTTCTTCACCGCCGACGGCTTCGGCCTGCGCTCGGGCGGCACCCTCTCGATCGTGTTCAGCCTGGTGGTCATCGGTGTCGCGGCCTTCAGCTTCCTGCTCGACTTCGACGCCGCCGACCAGCTCATCCGGGCCCAGGCTCCGGAGAAGGCGGCCTGGGGCGTGGCGTTCGGTCTGACCGTCACCCTGATCTGGCTGTACCTCGAAATTCTGCGCCTGCTCAGCTACTTCCAGGACAGGTAGTCCGGGAAGGGCTGACGCACAGCTGAATACATGAGCGGCGGGCATCGGAATCCGGTGCCCGCCCGCTGCTGTGTAGCCAGCCTGAGAGCGTTCAGTCGTTGGTCACCACCTCCTTCAGGACGTCGGTGGCGACGTGATTCTCGCCGCAGTCGGCGGCCAGGACCCCGACACTGGAGCAGTTGCGCAGGCGCAGCGGCAGGATCTCCTGGTAGGCGGCCGACTCGTACCAGTCGGTCACGGCCTGATAGTCGGGGAACTCGATGACGATGACGCTCGCACTGGCCGGGCCCTCGATCACCCGCTGCGTGCCGCCGTGCACGATGAACTTCCCGCCGTAGGGCGCCAGTGTGCCGTCGATGCGCTCCAGGTATTCCACGATCTCGGCATTGATGTCGACGTCCCACAGGTTGGCGATGGCGTAGGCGGGCATTTCAGGCTCCTCGTTCGGATTGCTTTGCTGCCCTTGATATTTCCGCCCGCCGGGAACGAAGTCGATTACCCGCCTGGTAAAGCCGACTCCCGAGGGGTGCGGGAGCATAGCCCCACCGTCCCTCGAACGACTTGGGCCGCCCGACCACAAGGTCGGGCGGCCCAACTAATTCCGTAGCTCGGCTGCGGGTATCTCCTGCCTCAGCTCAGGCGCTCGATGATCATCGCCATACCCTGGCCGCCACCGACACACATGGTCTCCAGACCGAACTGCTTGTCGTGGGTCTGCAGGTTGTTGATGAGGGTCGCGGTGATGCGGGCACCGGTCATACCGAACGGGTGGCCGAGGGCGATGGCGCCACCGGAGACGTTCAGCTTGTCCAGGTCCATGTTCAGCTCGCGGGCGGAGCCGAGAACCTGCACGGCGAAGGCCTCGTTGATCTCGTACAGGTCGAGGTCGTCGATGGTCATGCCCGCGGTCTTCAGGGTGTTGCGGACCGCCTGGATCGGGCCGAGGCCCATGACCTCCGGGGACAGGCCCGAGACACCGGTGGCCACGATGCGGGCCAGCGGGGTCAGGCCCAGCTCGCGAGCCTTGGTGTCGGACATGACGACCAGGGCGGCCGCGCCGTCGTTCAGCGGGCAGGCGTTGCCGGCGGTGATGGTGCCGTCGGCGCGGAAGACCGGCTTCAGCTGCGAGATCTTCTCGTAGGTGGTGCCGGCGCGCGGGCCGTCGTCGGTGGTGACGATGGTGCCGTCGGGCAGGGTCACCGGGGTGATCTCCCGCTCGAAGAAGCCGGACTTGATGGCCTCCTCGGCGCGGTTCTGCGAGCGCACGCCCCAGTGGTCCTGGTCCTCGCGGGAGATGCCGGTGTAGGTGGCGACGTTCTCCGCGGTCTGGCCCATGGCGATGTAGACGTCCGGGAGGATGTCGTCGTTGCGCGGGTCGGTCCAGGTGGCGTTGGACTCGGCGGTCGCCTTGGTGCGGGCCTCGGCCTCGGCGAACAGCGCGTTGTGCGAGTCCGGCCAGCCGTCGGCGGTGCCCTTCGGGAAGCGGGAGACGGTCTCGACGCCGGCGGAGATGAACACGTCGCCCTCGCCGGCCTTGATGGCGTGGAAGGCCATACGGGTGGTCTGCAGCGAGGACGAGCAGTAGCGGTTGACGGTGACGCCCGGCAGGGCGTCGTAGCCCAGCTGCACGGCCACGGCACGCGCCATGTTGAAACCGGCCTCACCGGCGGGCTGGCCGCAGCCCAGGTGCAGGTCGTCGATGTCGGAGACGGCGAGCGAGGGCACCTTGTCGAGGGCGGCGCGCACCATCTGTGCGGCGAGGTCGTCCGGTCGCATGCTCACCAGAGAACCCTTGCCAGCGCGGCCGATGGGCGAGCGGGCGTACGAAACGATGACGGCCTCAGCCATGAGGACTCCTTTTTTGCCGGGGTGATCCTCTTCGAATTTACGACGGGGGTGTTCCGGCTCAAACATCCGGTATGCCCGTATCCCAACCACTGAACTGTGGGATATCGCTCACTCTCGCAGCTCTCGTGCCGCGCTGCCGGCCGGCACCGCGGCACGGACAGGTTCGAAGGTGGGCAGGAACAGCGATGAAGGCGAGTCACCCGAGGACGTCGAAGGCGCTGTGCGCCGGGATGTTCGGCATGTCGGTGTAGACGGTGACGATGATGTGCCCCGGCCCGGTGTTCTGGAACAGGGCGTAGTGCTCGCTGCCGTAGAAGCCGGCCAGCACGGGAACTCGATATTCGCCGGCGGCGCCGGTGTCCATGTTCCGCCATGCGACGGTTGCCACGGTGATGCACTGCGGGGCGAAGCTGTACTCGCCCGGATCGAACCCGGCGACCGGCAGCGCCTGGATGTTGATGATCGCCCGGCTGGGCCACTGCGGGCCGGTGTCGGCCCAGGACCGGATATTGCCGCCACAGATCAACGCATCGTGATAAACGCTCGGGACCTGCGGGAATTCGACGGTTGCGGCCTCCGCGGGCGCGGCCGCGACGATCATGGTCGCGAGGCCGGAGGCGGCGAGCAGGGAGGCGGCGGGCACGCTCGTCGGCATCCTCATGGGGCCGATCGTAGTTCGCCGCGCCGTGATATCTCCGACGTGCGCGTGGGCGCGTATCTCCTTTCTGCAACGATAAGGGGTATGCGCATCGCTAACCATGTCGTCGATCTGATCGGAAACACCCCGCTCGTTCGTTTGAACTCCGTGGTGGGTCCGAACTCGGGACTGGTGGCGGCGAAGGTGGAATACCTGAACCCGGGCGGCAGCTCGAAGGACCGCATCGCCGTCAAGATGATCGACGCCGCCGAGAAGGCCGGGCTGCTGAAGCCCGGCGGCACGATCGTCGAACCGACCTCCGGTAATACCGGTGTGGGCCTCGCCCTGGTCGCGCAGCAGCGCGGCTACAAGTGCGTGTTCGTCTGCCCCGACAAGGTCAGCGAGGACAAACGGAACGTGCTGCGCGCCTACGGCGCCGAGGTCGTGGTCTGCCCGACCGCGGTCGCGCCGGAGGATCCGGACAGCTACTACAACGTCTCCGACCGCCTGGTGCGGGAGATCCCGGGCGCCTGGAAGCCGGACCAGTACTCCAACCCGGGTGGCCCGGAATCGCACTACGAGACCACCGGTCCGGAGATCTGGCGCGACACCGAGGGCAAGATCACCCACTTCGTGGCGGGCGTCGGCACCGGCGGCACCATCACCGGCACCGGCCGGTACCTGAAGGAGATCTCCGGCGGCAAGGTCAAGATCGTCGGCGCGGACCCGGAGGGCTCGGTCTACTCCGGCGGCACCGGCCGCCCCTACCTGGTCGAGGGCGTCGGCGAGGACTTCTGGCCCACCGCCTACGACCCGGCCATCCCGGACGAGATCATCGCGGTCTCCGACGCCGACTCCTTCGAGATGACCCGTCGTCTGGCCCGCGAGGAGGGCCTGCTGGTCGGCGGCTCCTGCGGTATGGCCGTGGTGGCCGCGCTCAAGGTCGCCGAGCGCGATCCGGACGCCGTGGTGGTCGTGCTGCTGCCGGACGGCGGTCGCGGCTACCTGTCCAAGATCTTCAACGACCAGTGGATGAGCTCCTACGGCTTCCTGCGCACCCGCCTCGACGGTTCGGACACCGAGGTGCACGTGGGAGATGTGCTGCGCGGCAAGTCCGGTGAGCTGCCGGACCTGGTGCACACCCACCCGCAGGAGACGCTGCGCGACGCCATCGAGATCCTGCGCGAGTACGGCGTCTCGCAGATGCCGGTGGTCGGTGCGGAGCCACCGGTGATGGCGGGCGAGGTCGCGGGTTCGGTCACCGAGCGCGATCTGCTGTCGGCCGTCTTCGAGGGCCGCGCCAAGCTCACCGACCCGGTCGCCAAGCACATGAGCCCGGCCTTCCCGCTCATCGGCGCGGGCGAGCCGGTCGCGGCGGCCACCAAGCTGCTGGAGTCCACCGACGCTCTCATGGTCGTCGAAGACGGCAAGCCGGTTGGCGTCATCACCCGCCACGACCTGCTTGGTTTTCTCAGCACCGGCGCCCTGTCCTAGGTCGCAGCCGATAATTTGCCGCCCGCCGGAACTGCAGCTGGTTCCGGCGGGCGGACTGCTTTTCGCGGCCGCGATTCATGGCCTGGGACAAGCGAATACGCTTCCGCCCTCGAGATCACAGCGCCGGGATTGCGAGATAACTGCGCTGTTACCTCATCTCGCGAATCCGACGGTGCGGAACCACCAGAGCGACGTCAGCGTCCATGCCAGCACGAAGCTGGTGAAGACCAGGCCGCCGAGGATCGGCAGCAGCCAGCCCGGCGTCCGCTTCAGCCGCAGTGTCAGCATTTTCGAGGCGAAGGCGCCGTAGAACAGCACGCCTGCGACGGAGTGCGCCATGACCCGGCCCGTCACGCCCCGGCCGAACTGGAAGCCGAAACTGTAGAGGCAGTAGAAGGCAACCGGCAGGCTGAGCAGGAAGGCCAGCACGCCGGACAGCCGGTGGTAGATGTGCACCGATCGCGGCGCGTGGAAGCGGTAGATCCAGACGGCGGTGAGCAATTGGCCGCCGATCAGCAGGAGCACCACGCTGCTCAGGTACGCCTTGAAGACCTGTGGCGCGGAGAAGCCCCAGGTGGGCAGGGGCTGGGTGCCGGGCCAGTAGTGGGTGCCGGCCATCCCGAGCGCGATCGCGACCGCGGCGCCGGCCAGCAGCACCGGCACCGCGATCAGATTGCGCCGAGACGCGGTGAAAACGTCTGTCAGCAAGGACATCTCGCCTCTGTGAATGGTGTTGTCGGAAGGGGGCATTGGAGATACCGCCACGGGTTACAGCGGTCGGGTGTGTCCTTCGCGGTGCGGGCGGGGCTCGTCGGCACGGCATTCCGGTGGCCGGAACGGTGGGTCCGTTGGGCCGTCAGCGCCTCGGTGACCCGGCTGAATGCGGTGGTCGGGTCCCGATTCCGGGCATGCGCCGTTGTGACGCCTCCATATCGTGTGACGATTGTGACGAATGTGATTTGTGATGATCAGTGTGAATTTGCTGCGCTGTTACCTTCGGAATGTGAAACGCCGATGAACGCCGAGAAATCAGACAAATATCGGTATATCGCGATCTCGGGGCGATATTTTTCTGTGATCCGAAACACTTTGCGTTTTGAATTGAATGACCAGGTCAGCGCTTGTATTAATGCAGGTCCCGGCGTTGCCCAACGGGTCAGTTCACCTTCTGTTCACTTTTGATTCAGGCTGTGTTCACAATACGCAATCAAGCTGTGACCTTGTCGGAAACAGACCGCAAGTCTGAATGGCGCAAGGAGATGTGAACACACATGCGGAACGTGATCACAACATCGGTGCGATGAGGCACCGCGGCCGGAAGGTCGCAAGGTCTCCACTGCACTCCGCGCAGTGTGCCAATCCAATTGACCCATACCGGGTTTCACAACAGCACACAACAGCCCGAGGTACGCAGGCGGGCGCCGTGAGACGCCCATACTGCGCTGCCTTCTTCAGGCCCGCGAGCCCGAAACCGAACAGGAATCCAAATTCGCCATGCCCACGAATGTTATGACTGCTCTGAGTGACCCTGCTAGACGTAGCAAATTGGTTGCCGCCGCTCGTACCGCCGGCGCCGCCGCCCTCGCCCTGGGTGTCTTCGGCTCCATCATCACCGCCGCCGGCGCCGCCGCCAGCGGAGATGTCCAGCCGGCCGCGCTGAAGGCCTCCCTGGCCGTCGCCGCGCCCGCCGCCGCTCCGGCCAAGGAGCAGCCCGCCCCTGCCCCCGCACCCGCGGCCGCCGTCGCGGCTCCTGCCCCGGCGCCCATGCCGGCCCCGCTGCCCGCTCCCGAGCCGGCTCCGGCCCCCGCGCCGCCCGCCCCCGTCTACGAGGACAACCTGGACGGCTGGATCCACCACGCGCTGGACATCATGTCGCAGCACGGCATCCCGGGCAGCTACGACGGCATTTACCGCAACATCATTCGCGAATCCAGCGGCAACCCGCAGGCGATCAACCTGTACGACTCCAACGCGGCCATGGGCATCCCGTCCAAGGGCCTGCTCCAGGTGATCGACCCGACCTTCAACGCGTACCACGTCGACGGCACCGCCTTCGACGTCTGGGACCCGGTCGCCAACATCGTGGCTGCCTGCAACTACGCGGCGCACCGCTACGGCTCGATGGACAACGTCTTCAGCGCCTACTGATCCGGTCCGGCGACGTACCGGACGACACCGCGATGGCCTGCCCGATGAGGGGCGGGCCATCGCTGTCGTATCGGCCCGCGGTCCCTGTCGCCGGCGTCTTGGTGGCGGTCGTACCGCCATTCGGCTAATCACAGGCATCTGATTTGGCAACTATTTCGCAAACGAGCAATCTCGACGATCGACCAGGCGTATAACGACCCCGAAGAGCAGTTCCGGCACACGGCCGGAACAGATAGCGAAGGGACGGGGTCATGCACACCTCGAGTTCGGCTATCGATATCCAGTTCGGACAGGGTCTCTCGAATGCGTGGAGTTCCATCGCCACGTGGGTGCCCAAATTCGTCGGGTTCCTGGTCATTCTGCTCATCGGCTGGTTCGTGGCCAAACTCGTGGCCAAGCTGGTGACCCGGATCCTGAACCGAGTCGGGTTCGATCGGCTGGTGGCACGCGGCGGCATCAAGGACATGCTGGCCCGCGGTCGTTACGACGCGACCGGCATCATCGCCAAGCTGGCGTACTACGCGATTCTGTTGATCACGCTGCAGCTCGGCTTCGGCATCTTCGGCCCGAACCCGGTGAGCACCATGCTCAATGGCATCGTGGCCTGGCTGCCGCGGCTGGCGGTCGGCATCGTCATCGTCTGTATCGCGGGCGCGATCGCGCGCGTCGTGCAGGACATGGTGTCGAACATGCTGAGCGGTCTGGACTATGGCCGCATGCTGGGACGCATTGCGGCGGTGTTCATCTGGGGCATCGGCATTATCGCGGCCCTCAATCAGATCGGGGTGGGGACCTCTGTCACCATGCCGATCCTCATCACGGTGCTGGCGACGATCGCCGGTGTCCTCATCGTCGGTCTCGGTGGTGGCCTGATCCGGCCCATGCAGGAGCGGTGGGCGGGCTGGCTCGACGCCATCGAGGGCGAAATGCCCGAGGTGAAGGGGCATGCGCAGGCCTATCAGCGGGGCCGTGAGGATGCGGCCCGCCAGCGGCAGGCGCGTGAGGAGGCCATGTGGGCGCAGCGCTCGGCCACCCGGCCCATGATGGCGGGGCAGGGCATGGGCCAGATGCCTCCGGGCAAGTGGGCAGAGCCGCCGGGCGGCCAGGCGGGTTACGGGCAAACGGGATACGGCCCACAGGGCGGCCACGGACCGGCCGGCGGTGGCCAGATGCCGCCGCCGCAATCCGGGCAGATGCCGCAGCAGCCTGGGCAGATGCCTGGACAACCCGGGCAGATGCCGCCGCAGCAGCCTGGGCAGATGCCGCCTCAATCCGGCCAGATGCCTGGACAACCCGGGCAGATGCCGCCGCAGCAGTCCGGGCCGATGCCGCCCCAACCCGGCCAGATGCCGCCGCCCGGACAGCCGATGCCGCCCGGACAGCAGCCCCCGCATTCCAGCGGGCAGATGCCATGGCCCGGCAGCCAGGACCAGGGCGATCGCGACGACATGGGCTGATCCCACGCCGTCGGAAACCGAGCAGCCCCGGGGATTCCACCCCGGGGCTGTTTCATGGTGATGTCAGGAGGCGCGGGCCAGGGAGCAGACGCCCGCCAGGCGCAGGTGGAGCCAGTCGGCATCCTGCCAGTCGAGCAGGGAGTGGGGGAGGATGGCCTCGGCTTCGCGCAGATCCTCGAGGATGCCGCGGGCGTAGCCGGCCAGCAGGACACTTGCCGGGACGAGGTTGGAGTTCTCGACGCCGAGGTCGAGGATGTCGCGGACGGCCGCGGCATGCTGATCGATCGCTGCGGACACACCGGGGAATACGGCCGCGGCCTCTGCGGCGGGGGCTCCGTGGGTGCGCTGCAGGCGGTTCAGGGTTTTACGCGCCGAAACGACGAGCAACGCGGAGCCGGGCACAAACACCCGGTGATGCTAGCAATCGACCGGCACCTCGGGGACCGGCTGTGACATATCGCGCAATCGACCGGAACTTCCGCTCAGCGGAACGCTTTCGCGCCTGTCAGGGCCTCGCCGAGGACGAGCTGGTGCACTTCCGCGGTGCCCTCGTAGGTGAGGACGGACTCCAGGTTGTTGGCGTGCCGCAGCACCGGGTACTCGAGGGTGATGCCATTCGCGCCCAGGATGGTCCGGCACTCGCGCGCGATCTTGATGGCCTCGCGGGTGCTGTTCAGCTTGCCGGCGCTGATCTGCTCGTTGGAGATCTCGTGCCGGTCCTTCAACCGGCCGAGGTGCAGCGCCAGCAGTTCGCCCTTGCCGAGTTCCAGCGCCATGTCGGCCAGTTTGGCCTGGGTGAGCTGGTAGGCCGCGAGCGGCTTGTCGAACACCTCGCGCGTCTGCGCGTATTCGATTGTGGCGGACAGGCAGTCGCGGGCCGCGCCGAGCGCGCCGAAGACGATGCCGAACCGCGCCTCGGACAGGCAGCCCAGCGGTGCGCGGAGTCCGCGGGCCTCGGGCAGCAGGGCGTCGGCGGGCAGCCGGACGCCGTCGAGGGAGAGTTCCGCGGTGATCGACGCGCGCAGCGACAGCTTGTGCTTCATCTCGCGAGCGCTGAAACCCGTTGTGTCCGTGGGTACTACGAATCCGCGGATCACATCCCGCTCACCCTCGCGCGACTGCGCCCACACGATGGCCACATCCGCGACCGACCCGTTGGTGATCCACATCTTCGACCCGTCGAGGATCCAGTCGTCCCCGTCCCGCCGCGCCCGCGTCCGCATGCCGCCCGGATTCGAGCCGAAGTCCGGCTCGGTCAGCCCGAAGCATCCGATCATCCGGCCCGCCGCCATCTCCGGCAGCCACCGCAGCTTCTGCTCCTCGGACCCGTACTTGTGGATCGCCGTCATGGCCAGCGACCCCTGCACCGAAACCATGCTGCGCACACCCGAATCCACGGCCTCCAGCTCCAGGCAGGCCAGCCCGTACGCCGTGGCCGACGTCCCCGCGCACCCGTACCCGTCCAGATGCATCCCCAGCAGCCCGAGCTTCCCCAGCTCCGGAGCCAGCTCCCGCACCGGAAACGTACCCGCCTCGAACCACTCCGCCACCCGCGGCCGCAATCGCTCCGCCGCGAACGCGCGCACCGTACCCCGGATCGCCCGCTCCTCGTCACTGAGCAGGGAATCGATAGCGAACAGCTCGTCCACGGTGACCATGCGCCCCACGATAAGACCGCCCCCACCCTGCCTACAACGCCGCGCCGCACCCCACCCGAACACGGCCGCCACCGCATGACACCGGTGTCATGCGAACGCAACAACTGATTTCGCGAGGTGGGGGTAACTCGCCGGGTACGACCGAAATCGGTTCGGCACCCAACCGCCGGCACGGGTTGTCAACAGCCGACGGCTCTCTGCCGTCCGCTGAATATTCGGGGAGGCGGGGGAGCGGCGGGGGAGCGAGGCGGGGGTGCCCTTAGGCTGTCCGCATGAGTGATCAGCTGGGTTTCTCCACACGGGCGGTGCACGCCGGGTTCGATCCGGACCCTCAGACCGGTGCGGTGAACGTGCCGATCTATGCGAGTTCGACGTTCGCCCAGGACGGGGTCGGCGGGATGCGTGGCGGGTACGAGTACGCGCGCACCGGGAACCCGACCCGCACGGCGCTGGAGGCGAACCTGGCGGCGCTCGAATCCGGTAGCTACGGGCGGGCTTTCGCCTCGGGTATGGCGGCCACCGACTGCGCGATCCGCGCGAATCTGCGGCCCGGTGACCACATGGTGATCCCGAACGACGCGTACGGCGGGACCTTCCGGCTCATCGACAAGGTGTTCACCCAGTGGGGGATCGAGTACTCGGTCGCGCCGGTGTCGGATGTGGACGCGGTCGCCGCGGCCATGCGGCCCAACACCAAGCTGGTGTGGGTCGAGACGCCGACCAACCCGCTGCTGAACGTCGGCGATATCGCGGCCCTGGCCGAGGTGGCGCACACGGGCGGCGCGAAGCTGGTGGTGGACAACACCTTCGCCTCGCCCTACCTGCAGCAGCCGCTGCTGCTGGGCGCCGACATCGTGCTGCACTCGACCACCAAGTACCTGGGCGGGCACTCGGACGTGGTGGGCGGCGCGCTGATCACCGACGATCAGGAGATGGACGCCAAGTTCGCGTTCCTGCAGAACGGTGCGGGCGCGGTCCCCGGCCCGATGGACGCCTTCCTCACCATGCGCGGCATCAAGACGCTGGCCCTGCGCATGGACCGGCACTGCGACAATGCCGAGACCATCGCCGAATTCCTCTCCAACCACCCCAAGATCGCCCAGGTCATCTACCCCGGCCTGCCCGAGCACCCCGGCCACACCGTGGCCCAGAAGCAGATGCGCCGCTTCGGCGGCATGATCTCGGTCCGCGTCCACGGCGGCAAGGACGCGGCCCTCGCCTTCTGCGCCAAGACCAAGGTCTTCACCCTCGCCGAATCCCTCGGCGGCGTCGAATCCCTGATCGAGCACCCCGGCGCCATGACCCACGCCTCCACCGCCGGCTCGGCCCTCGAGGTCCCCGCCGACCTGGTCCGCCTCTCCGTCGGCATCGAGGACATCAGCGACCTCCTCTCCGACATCGAGCAGGCGCTCGCCTGAGCTGGACCGCCTCCCCGGGCCTTCAGTGGGCGGCCGGGTGACGTATCCGATCACGCACCCGTGCCGGCGGTCGGGAGCCGAACCGATTTCGGTCGTGCCCGATGAGTTACCCGGAACCTCGCGAAATCAGTTGTCGCGTTTTGGAAAGAAACGAAGCGCCGCACCATTCTTGGTGCGGCGCTTCGTCGTGTCGCGGCTGGTGCCGACAAACATTGCGGCCCCGGAGTCCGTGTGGACCGGGGCCGCGAATCCGTCGGTCGTAAATCAGCTGTGGTAGGGCTCCGCGGAGACCAGCGTCACCTTCATGGTGTTGCCGTTGGGCAGGGTGTATTCGCGGGTTTCGCCGACCTTGGCGTTGATGAGGGCGCCGCCCAACGGGGAGTTGGGGGAGTAGGTCTCGAGGTCGGCGCTGCCGAGGCCCTCTTCGCGGGTGGCGATGAGGAAGGTTTCGGTGTCGGACTCGTCACCGTCGTAGTAGACCTTGACGACCGAGCCGGGCAGGGCGACGCCGGACTTCGTGGGCGCGATGCCGACCTTGGCGTTGTTCAGCAGTTCCTGCAGCTGGCGAATGCGCGCCTCCTGCTGGCCCTGCTCTTCACGGGCCGCGTGGTACCCGCCGTTCTCCTTGAGATCGCCTTCTTCACGGCGCTCGTTGATTTCGGCCGCGATGACGGGACGGTTGGCGATGAGCGCGCCGAGTTCGCTCGTGAGCCTTTCGTGCGACTCCGGGGTCAGCCAAGTCACGGTCTCAGTCATCTCGATCACTCCCTAGTAGTTGTCCCCGGCAAGCCGGGATTCCCTGATGCCCGCTACCGTGGCCATCCGGAGATGGGCACAGCAGCAGTGGACAGCCAGAGCGATCCCTGGGGAGAGTCCCGACAGCGCCGGCCGTCAATGCAGCAAACACGGCTCCGAACGCCGGAACCGTGTATCGCGTCATTTTAGCACGATTCGGAAAGGTGCAGGTAGAAGCGTCAAAGCGGGTCGCCCAACGGACGATTCACCCGGCGCGCAGGTAGGCCGGCACATGGTCGCTGCACCCGTAGACATTACCGGCGCCGGCCCGTCGGGTGGTCTTGATCGTGGTCACCACCCGGACGGTGCCGGCGTCGGAGCCGGGCACCAGGATCTCGCGGCGGCCGACCTCGTCGGTGTCGCCGTCCATGGCGCGCACGAAGCAGACGACCGCCTGGCCCGGATCCTTGCGTGTCACTTTGAAATCCACGCTGACCGTGGAGTCGTCGACGATCGTGTAACCGATCCGATCCGGTTCGACGGCCTGCGGCCCGTAGGTGCGGTAGCCCAGATAGGAGACGCCGAGCCCGGCGAGGATGACGACCGCTCCGAGGGCGTAGGGGAGCCAGCGGCGGGTCTTCCGAGGCGCAATCCCGTACCGGTCAGCCGGTCTTTCACTCATATCGGGGACGCTCCCGGGGGGTAGGTCGGAACAAACAACGATCGGATGGAACTATAGGGAATGCATATCTGATGCCTGTGCCTGGACTCGGCACGTGCGGTCAGGGTTCGGAGGAGGCAGCTTGCGTAACCACGTAGGGCCCCTGCACGTGCCAATTGATACAGCTCGACGCTACGAGGTGGAAAACGTGATCGGTGAGGTGAACGAGAAGTGAGTGGTCTTCGCCTCATGGCGGTGCACGCGCATCCCGACGACGAATCCAGCAAGGGTGCGGCGACCACCGCGCGCTATGCCGCCGAAGGCAATGACGTGCTGGTCGTCTCCCTCACCGGTGGGGAACGCGGCGACATCCTGAATCCCGCCATGGACACCCCCGGCATCAAGGACCGCATCACCGAGGTCCGCCGGGAGGAGATGGCCGCCGCCGCCGAGGCGCTCGGCGTCCGCCAGACCTGGCTCGGCTTCGTGGATTCCGGTCTGCCGGAAGGCGATCCGCTGCCGCCACTGCCCGAGGGCAGCTTCGCGCTGGTGCCCTTGGAGGAGGCCACCGAGGCGCTGGTGCGCGTGGTCCGTCAGTTCAAGCCGCACGTCATGACCACCTATGACGAGATGGGTGGCTACCCGCACCCGGATCACATCATGTGCCACAAGGTGTCGGTCGAGGCCTTCGAGGCGGCGGGCGATCCGGAGCGGTTCCCCGACGCGGGCGAGCCCTGGCAGCCGCTCAAGCTGTACTACAACCACGGTTTCAGCCTCACCCGGCTGGAGGTCTTCGCCGACGAGTACGCGCGCCGCGGCGAGCCGTTTCCCATGCAGGACTGGATGGACCGTATGCGCAAGTACGCCGCCGAGCGCGGCGACATCATGGCGCGGGTCACCACCCAGGTCGAGTGCGCCAAGTACTTCCCGCAGCGTGACGACGCCCTGCGCGCCCACGCCACCCAGATCGACCCGAACGGCGCCTTCTTCGCGATTCCGCTGGAGATGCAGCAGCGGCTGTGGCCCACCGAGGAGTTCGAACTGGCCAAGACCCGGGTCAAGACCGCGATCCCGGAGACCGACCTGTTCGCGGGAATCGACGAGGCCGATTCCGGCTTCGACACCGCCGACACCGAGGACGCCGCCCGATGATGCTCACGCTGCTCGCCCAGGGCACCAATTCGCCCACCGGACCCGAGTTCGGCAAGGCGTCCCCGCTGGGTCTGGTCATCGTGCTGGTGCTGCTGGCCGGCACCATCCTGCTCATCCGGAACATGAACAGGCACATCAAGAACCTGCCCGCCGAGTTCTCCCCGGAACACCCGGAGGCCGACCAGGAGGCCGACGAGGGTACCGAGCACGGCATCGCGGCGCGTGAGGATCATGAGGCCGCGCGCGCGGAGGACACCGAGTCCGAGCCGCACAGCGAGAACAAGCCGGAAGCCACCAACGGCACCGCCTGAATCTCCCCGGATATCCCACGACCCCGGTCCGGTGACCGGGGTCGTGGCATATCCGGGAGCGGCCGGAACAAACGGCGGGCGGGCAGGGTTGTCGGCCGCGAGATCGAAACGATTGGAGCGGAAGGGGAATCGCCATGCCGAGCCCGGAGATGCGGGAGCATATCGAGCTGTTCGAGCGGCGCCGGGTGACGCGGCCCGCGACGCCGCCGCCGATCGAGGAGTTGCGGGCCAATTTCCTGCCCGCGGGCAAGCGGTACGAGATTCCCGATGATGTCCGAGTGAGCGCGGTGTCGGCGGCGGGCGTGCCCGCGCACTGGCTGGATGCGCCGCGGACCTCGCCGGATCGGGTGCTGGTGTATGTGCACGGGGGCGGGTTCTCGCTGGGCTCGCTGGACAGCCACGGTGAGTTGGCGGCGCGGCTGGGGCGGGCGTCCGGGACGCGGGTGTTGTTCCCGGAGTACCGATTGGTGCCGGAGCATCCGTACCCGGCGGCGGTGGAGGATATCCGGGCGGTCTGGCGCTGGCTGCGCGAGGAACAGGGTGTGGCCGCGAATTCCATTGTGCTGGCGGGTGATTCGGCGGGCGGCAATCTCATCGCGGCATTGCTGCTGGAACTGCGCGATGCCGGGGCGGCGCTGCCCGCGGCAGCCGTGCTGCTCTCGCCCACGTTGGATATGAGCGCTTCCGGGGCCTCCGTGACCGAGCTCGACGGCCAGGATGCGATCTTCACGGCCGGCATGCTGCGGGGCGTATTCGCTGCCTACCTGAATGGCGCTGATCACCGAATTCCTTCGGCCTCACCGCTTTTCGGTGACCCGGCCGGCCTTCCGCCGCTGCTGATCCAGGTCGGCACGGCCGAACTGCAGCTCAGTGACTCCGAGGGCTTCGCGGCCGCCGCGCGGGCCGCGGGCGTCGATGTGACGCTGTCGCTCGGTGAGGGTCTCCCGCACGTCTACCCGAGCATGCGGGACACCCCGGAGGCGGCGGCCGCCACCGACGAGATCGCGGCCTTCCTGCGCAAGCATCTCGGCTGAGGCCGGGAATTCAGACCAGCGTCTCGGTCTCGTACACGGGCAGCCGGTAGTCCTCGGCCTTGGGCTCGAACAGCTTCCGGGTCAGCGGAAGCAGCGGGCCCGAGGTCATGATCCGCATATTGAGCCGGCCCAGGGCGGTCAGGACCTTCGACTTCGGGAGCATCATCTGGATGCCGCCGCCGGGAAGTTCCTTGGCCGCGTCCAGGAACGGGGTCACCCGCTCCTCGTAGCGGGCCAGCGCGCCGGGCAGATCGTCCGGGGTCGCGGCGATTTCGCCGGTCAGGATGTACGCGCCCACCAATGCCATCGCCGTGCCCATGCCGGTCAGGGGGGAGCCGCAGTAGCCGGCGTCGCCGGCCAGGGTGACCCGCCCGGCAGCCAGGGTCGGCATGTCGATGCGGGCCAGCACGTCGAAGTAGAAGTCGGGTGCGCCGGCCATGGCCGCGAGCGCGGTGGGTGCGTGCCAGCCGGCCTCGGCCAGCATGTCGGTGATGAGGCGCTGCTGGGCGGCGACATCGCGGCGCAGCGCGGGGTTCTCCGGGGTGCGGAGGGTCAGGATGGCCTTGGCGGTGCGCGGGTCGCGGTCGGGGCGGATGCCGACGGCGGCGCTGGGCACCGAGTGCATGGCGAACCAGCCCGGCTTGGTGTCGGCGGGGGTGGGCATGGTGAAGAAGGCGGTGTAGCCGCCCAGGTATGTGGAGAACTGTTCCTCCGGCCCGAAGGCGAGGCGGCGGACCGCCGAGTGCACGCCGTCCGCGCCGACCACCAGATCGAAGCGCTCGGTCGCGCCGGAGCCGAAGCCGACGGTCACGCCGGTGTCGTCCTGGTCGAGGGTCTCGATCCACTCGCCGTAGCGGTAGTCGAGCTTGCCCGGGGTTTCGGCCAGCAGGTCCAGCAGCACCTGGTTGAGGTCGCCGCGGGTGATCTCGATTTCGGCGACCGGGCCCTTGCCGTCGAAGGCCTCCACCGGCAGGGCGGCGTATTCGGTGCCCTTGCGGTCGACCCAGGCCATGCCCAGCTCTTCGAGCTGGTATTTGCGGATGCCCGGCATCAGGCCCATGCGCTCGGCGACCTCCTTGCTGGCGGCGCGCAGGTCGACGGCCTGGCCGCCGGGGCGGGGCGCGGTGGCGCGCTCCACGACGGTGACCCGGGCTCCGGCCCGGAGCAGTTGCAGCGCAACGGCATTGCCGGCGATGCCGCCGCCGGAAACGAGGATGTGCAGCGAGTTGGCGGTGGTGTTCATGGTGTCGGGCCTCTCGGTTGGGTCTAACGTCTGAGACAAATGTACTAAACGACTGGCACGCTTGTCTAGTACAAATGTCTTAGCGATATCTACCTGGGAATATGTACCTTCGAGAGGGTTCGGCGCTCAGCCGAGGGTCGGGGTGTCGTAGACGCTGAAGCCGCCCTTGCCGTCGGTGTCCACCCCGAGGAAGCGATCCGCGCGGAAGGGGTTGTTGGCCAGCAGCCGCACCACGGTGTCGTCGGGGTCGGCGAGATCCAGGACCGCGCCGTACGGGCCACGATCGAACACCTCGCCGCGGGTGTACTCCAGTTCGTCGGCACGGGCGGCGAAGGCGTGCAGGTCGTCGACCGACTCCACCTCCAGTGCGAAGACGTCGAAGCCGCGGAAATCCGGTGTGCCCGCACAGTATTCGCGCTCCCACAGCGTGATGCCGAAGCCTGACGGGTGCATGAGCTGTGCCCCGCGCAGCTCACCCTCCTCCCGGAACTCGCCCGCCAGGCGCAGATCCAGCAGGTCGCAGTACCAGGCGACACTGCGCGCAAGGTCGCTGACCGGCAGTTTGACGTGGCGGATGCGGGCCAATCCGGCCATGGTGCCTCCTGATCGGGGTGCGGCGAGCGGGGCGTGAACCCCTGAAGGATGCCACTTCACCACCCCGCAGACGCGGAATGGCACCCTCCTGGCGCGAATGACATCGGGTGCTGGCCCGGGCAATCCGCCGCTGGACCGGGCAGTCATCCGCGAGCTTCCGCCGTGATCAGCAGGAGTGACCGCCGGCGCGGAGGCGCACCGCAGCCGCTTCAGCTCGCGTCCGTCCAGCGCTGCTGGGCGCGGCGCAGCGACCTCGGATCGGAGTAGCCGAGGCGGCGGGCGCGCTCGGCCTGGGTGAGGCCGAGCGGCTGGTCGAGAACCTGCTGCCTGCGGGCCTTTTCGAGTTCGCACCGCCATGAGGTGCCCTCCTCGGCGAGGCGGCGCTGCAGCGTGCGACGGCCGGTCAGCAGCCGGCGGGCCACCGCGTCGATGGTCACCTCGCCGTCGATCAGCATGGACACCAGCTCCTGCTGCAGCCGGTCGGACCAGGTGGTGATGCGCGGAGGCGCCGTCATCTCGGCCTGCTGCACCAGGATTCGGTTCAGGACCGGGTCGGCGCGGAGCAGCGGCAGGGCCAGATCGGTGTTCCGGAAGGTGACGCGGTTGGTGGCCGCCCCGAAATCGATTCGGGGCGTACCGAACAGCTCGGTGAGCGCCGTCAGCTCCGCCCGGCACCTGGGCGCCCGCTGCCGCAGTCGCACGTCCACCGGCACCACGTGCTGCCCGGTGGCCGTGCGCATCTTCACGATCATCCCGCACAGACCGGTGTGCATGGCCAGCTCGCTGCCGCGGCCCTCACCCCGGGCCAGGCCGGTGTACACCGTTGTCACACCGTCCGGATCCTCGTCGGCGACCGCCCGGAACTCCCGGTTGGTCGAGCACGCGTCCATGAACCGATCGGTGAGCGCGAGTCCCGCACCCAGGGTGGGCGCGGTCAGCAGCAGGTAGTCGATGATGCCGAGCTGTCCCGGCGTGTACTCGAGTGCGGTGCGGACGGCGATGGCGGGATCACGGGTTTCGTGTTCGACGAGTTCCCACAGCCGCAGATACCGCTCGCTGGGCACCATGGATTCGGGCGAGGTCAACAGCCAGCCCGGCAGGTCCGCGGCGAGGGCCAGGCGATGCCGCGTGTCCTCGCACACTCCGATCGTGCTCAGCACATACCCCGGTAGCAGCACGGTGTCCACCACCTGTGCGTCGGGGTCGAGCCCCGCCCCGCCGCTCATCGGGTCCGCCATCGATACTGGGCGCGGCGCAGCGACCGCGCGCCGATAGAGCAGACGCGGTGAATACCGGTGGGGGGATGAGTACCGGTGGCGTGGGTCGTCATTGGGGATCCCGGGGGTGAGGCGTCATCGACGGCCGTCGGCCCGGAGTCCCCATGGACCGGGCCTCTCGAATCAACCGTGGGTGACGTCGGAGTGCAGGGGTTGCATCGCGTTGCACTCACGGTGCAACACACGCGGATCCAAAATAGACTGTGCGGTGCGGTTTTTGAAACAGGACGGACGACATAGGTGACTTCAGCCCAACCCGGCCCGAATCCGGTTGGGAGTGTGGCCTACCCAAGCCTCACTCGTAGGCCGGGGTCGGTGGGATGGGGCGGCCCGCGCGGACTGCTGCCACGACGCCCTCGGCGTCCGCTCGGCGGTACTCCTCGCCGTAGACCGCTCCCGGGCGGCGCGGTGATTCCATGACCGCGCAGTCCGCGAGGCCGCCCAGGTCGATCGGCAGGTAGCCGAGGCTGTCGACGAAGTCCGCCACCACCGCCTTGGCCGCCGGGTCGTCGCCGCAGATCCATTGCACGACACGGGTTTCCAGCGGGCGATCCGCCACCTGCGCCTGGAATCCGGCGGTCAGCGTGTTGAAGGATTTGGTGTAGCGTGCGCCGGGCAGGCGCGCGGCATTGAAGGCCGCGGCGGTCTGCCCGGCTTCGGGTCCCGGACCGGGTCCGAACTGATTGGTGGTATCCACCACCAGTGCTCCGTCCAATGTCCCGGCCTGCTCCAGGGCCGCGTCGATCACGCCCCACGGCACCGACAGCACCGTCAGCTCGGCCCCGGTCACCGCCTCGCGCGGTGTCCCCGCCACGGCCCGCTCGCCCAGGTCGGCGGCGAAGGCGCGCAGCGTTTCCGGATCGCGCGAAAAGCTCACGACCACTTCATGTCCCGCCCGCACCGCCTGCCGCGCGACATTGCCCCCGATGTGTCCCGCCCCGATGATTCCGATCTTCACCATCCCAGCCTGCCCCGAACGGTCCGCCCCGCGTGAGGACCGTCGGCGCCAATTGCGGAACCGGACAGGACAATTCGCCGGATGCGGTGGCGGCCGGGGCCGGTCGGCGGTCGGGCAGCTACGGTCGGTCCGGGTGGAGATCGGCTGGTCCTGATCGTCCCGTTCAGAAGTAATCGGTGGTCGCTAAGCTGCGGCGATGATCGGCAATACCATTTCGTCTCGGCTGGCGGACCTGGTCCGGGTGGCGGCGCTGCGGGCGGGAGCGTCGGCGTCGCAACTCCTCAGCGCGCTGGAGCTGGGGGCCGATCAGCTCGGCGACGATCTGGTGCGGGTTCCGACCGGCTCGGCGTGGCGGGTCTGGGAGCTGATCTATGCGGCCGCGGGGCCGACCGGAGGTCTGTGTGCGGCGGCCACGGCCACGCGGGGGAGCCTTTCGGTGTGGGATTACCTCTTCTCGAGCGGGCCGACGCTGGCCGAAAGCCTGCGCAGCGTGGTCGAATTGCGCGCCGTCGTCGCGGATCCGCTCGGTGGCGGCGAGGTGCTGGAGAGCGGCGGGTTGCTCATCCTCCGGGATACCGCGACCGTTGAACCCGGTCCGATCCTGGGGCTGGTCGAGGAGTTCACGCTCGCGGTGATGCTGCAGCGGGCCCGCGAGGCGACCGGGCATCCGCTGCTTCCGGTTCGGGTGGCGTTCCGGCACCGCGCGCCACGCAATCACCGGCACCTCGTCGAGGCGTTCGGTACCAACCGGATCTGCTTCGAGGCCCCGCACTCCGAGCTGACCTTCCTCGACGCGGCCGCCCTGCCCACCGGGGGTGACCCGAATCTGGGCCGGATCCATCGCGGCTACGCGGAACTGCTGCTCGCCAGTGCGCGTCCCGCGCCCAGTCCGATCGGCAGGATCCGCACGGTGCTGCGCGAGGCGATGGCGTGCGGCGAACTCGAACTCGAACAGGTCGCCGCCCGGCTCGCCATCAGCCCGCGCACTCTGCAACGTCGTCTGCAGGCGCTGGGCACCAGCTGGCGCGCCGAGGTCGACACGGTCCGCTACGAACACGCGTCGGATCTGTTGCGCGGCACCGATCTCCCCATGTACGCGATCGCGGCCCGGCTCGGCTACACCGACCCGAGGGCCCTGCGGCGGGCGTTCCGCCGTCAGGCGGGGCAATCCCCGGACGAGTTCCGCCGGTGGGCGGCCACCGCTTCGATATCCGGGTAGCCGGCGCCGGTCAGGAGCGGTCGGTGGTGAGGTGGAGGTAGGCGGTGTCGAGGGGGATGTCGACCGCGAACCAGGCCGCGGGCCGGTCGTCGTCGCGGGGACACCAGGCGGTCGCTATGCACAGCCGGGCCACCTCCATGGTGGCGAGACCGGGTAGCCGCCACTGGATTCCGGCCGGATCCAGGTAGCGCACACCGTATTCGGAATCGTCGTCATTGCCGTCGGCGGGCAGTTGGTCCGCCCAGTCGGCGGGCATGAGCCGGCCGTCCGCGGCCTGCATGGCCAGCAGTTCGGAATCCGGACCGCCGATCGACACCGAGAAGTGGTCGTTCTCGGCGGTCACGGCCGCGAGGCATTCACCGGAGTCGGGACCACAGAACGTGTCCGCGGACAGATCGGTCAGTTCGGCCGAGAAGGACAGGGCGGGCACCGCCGAATGCGCCTGCACCTGCCAGATTCCCGCCCACATGGGTACGGCCGCGCCGCCGTCCCAGGCAGGCATCTCGATGCGGCCGAGGAGCAGATCGACCGTGGCGTCCCGGTGCCGCCAGCGGTGCAGGTGCGAGCCGTTCGCCAAGCGCCACACGGTATCCGGACCGGTCGGTACCTGTTCCGAGCCGAGCGCGACGGCGAACACGACGGTGCCGAGCGGCGTATCGATCACGGCGGGGTGCCGGTCGACCTGGTGCAGGCGGTCGGTGGGAAGCATGCGCCCCATCATGCACCCGGCGGGCGGGCGCCCGATCGCCGGTGCGGGCGGGGCCTGCGGATGCTCGACGATGGTGTCGCAGGCCCGCGCGAGGTTGCGTCTGGATCGTGTTGCGTGTCCGCCGAGTGTGGAAGGGTGGGGATATGAACCGATTGGGCAGCGCGACATCGCCTTACTTGCGTCAGCATGCCGGGAATCCGGTGCACTGGCGGGAGTGGGATGCCGAGGCGCTGGCCGAGGCTGCGTCGGAAGACTCAACTCCACCGAGCGGATCCAGATTCGGGATGAAAATGGGTTCTTGATATGGAGGTAGACGGTGAAATCAGTGCCCGAGTAGACGTCCGGTATCGACAGGTCGACGCTGAGGTCGAGAAGGCCGAACTGGCCCCCGCTAGCGCCATCTCCGGTGTGCACCAGGGCATTTTAGATCGCATAGTACGGTGAGCGGTATGTACTGCGAACCTGGTTGGCTCGAAATGTGCACTGGTCAAATAGTTTTGGGTAGGGGGCTCTTCATTCAAGATAGTGCCGACTGATCGGTTTCAACCTACTGAACGGATGCTTTCCTTGCTATGGCCGTCAGTTTCGAGTACGAGACCGGACTCGCCGTTTCGGGTCCGCTCGGTGAGGCGGCGGAGCTGTACGTCCATCCTGGCGGAGCGGGCTTACCGTCGAGTATGTGGGCGGCCGACCGTTCTTGGATCACGTGGTCGGATTGGGACCTCTGTGGCACCAAGGTGGCAGGTCCCACCGAGCTGATGGACGTAGTTCTGACTGCACCCGATCCGGAGGCAGTGCGTCTGTCGTGGTGCTGAGAACCAGAGGCGCTCTCGTGCCGTCGGCTCGCGACCCACCTGCTTGCTCTGCACGGAAGGCCGGGTTCATCGGGCATCCTGCTGCGTGGTGCGCTATGCCGAAGCGCCGCGCCAAATGACGAGATCGATCGCCGCGTACGTACCACTATCGCGTTTGATCTCGCGGATCGCGATCGATGCGATCACGCTGTGCCCGTGGAAGCAGAGGGTGGTCCCGGTCGCGACATTGAGAGGGCTTGCGTATCGGGTGTTCTTCTTGCAGCTATCGTAAGTCGGCTCGTCGTCGGTCGCGACGGCCATCGTGCCGCCAGAGGCATAGGCGTTACTACCGTTGAACATAAAGCCGGACACATATTTTGAAGGTCCTGGACAGGTGCTGGTTCGTTCGATGGGAACGGTGTACCCGTCTGCGACATCGACGCTGCATCGGACGAGCTCGACGCCCTCCGCAACCTGTTGCGTGGTGGCTCCACTCGCGGCCGAAGTGGCTGCCCCACCGTCCATGGGAGTCTGGCCAGAAGGCTGCGCAGCGATGGTTGTAACCGCGCTGCCAACAGCTGTGACGGTAATGGTTTGCGGGGTCGCAACCTGTGAGGCCGACTCCCGTCCGACAACGACGCCCATGCCGGTCAGCGCTACGAGCAGACCTAGGATCGTGGTTATCCAGGCCGGACCAATTTCATGAATCTTTGCCCGGCGCCGCTTCGATGGTAATTGCTGAATATGTTGCGGCTGAACAGGATTAGGCTGTGCCGTGGGGGTTTGCGGCGAGCCGACCCCGGTTCTATTCAGCGAGGACTGAGAAGGCGATACGTAGATGTCGCCGTAGTTGTCACCCGAGACGTTGACCTGCCGAGATTCGTCGTCAGACCGAGGTGTGAACGAGGGCATGGTGGTCAGATACTGATCGGTCCGGAGTTACCGCCGTAGATGTTGAGCTGTCTTGAGCTGTCGAAGGCCTGGGCAATGAAAACATCAACGGCGTGGTCTCTGCGTGCCGCGGAGAGCGCACGGTGCAGCTCGGCGGCAAACGCCGGATCAGCCTCAGCCGCTTTGGAAATCGCGGCTGCGAGCATCGACTGATTCTCTTTGGTCGGCACGGTCACCACGGTGGCAGCTGCCTCACCGAGGCCGGGGTCATGTTCTGCCCTCGAAGCGATGAGTTCGCGGATTCGCTTGACCGTACTCCATGCACTTTCGCCGGCGTTCTTCGCAAAGCCTTCCCCGAACTTGGAAGCAAGCAGCGCCGCAGCGGCTACTCCAAGGCTTATCGGTTCCACAACACACCCCCACGGTCCAGGGCCGTAGATCTGGGCGACTCTGAAATCGCTTGCAACCTGCGGCATCTCGAATCTAATCGAACTCGACTGAATTGAACCGAGCCAGAATAGCGCCCGTTTGTGGACGCCGTCCACAGTGAGCCCTTTTCATCTTGTGTGAATGGCCTTGTCGGGCAGCGGAGTTGGTTGCGGTGTGTCGCCGCTGGATGTGACGAAGCCCCTGGTAGGGCAGTTGTCGACGAAAACGACTGCATACCAAGGGCTTCTGTTGTTGTTCTACCGTGCCGCACTGCCGTTGTCACGCCAGACCCTCACCTGAGTCGCCGGCGTGATCCGCCGCCACCGAACCGGGATCGGGTCGGTATGGCGCAAGCTCGACCCCGGCCGTCAAGCCCTGCTCGTCCTGGCCTACCTGCGCAAGGCCGAAACCTACGCCGACCTCGCCGCGGGCTTCGCGATCTCGACGACGACCGCGTGGCGCTACGCCGAAGAGACCGTGGAGCTGCTGGCCGCCCACGCGCCGAAGCTGAGGTCGGCGCTGCGGAAAGCACGCGAGGGCGGACACGCCTATCTGATCCTCGACGGCACGCTCATCCCGATCGACGCAGGTGGCCGCCGATCGGCCCTACTACTCGGGCAAGCACCGTAAGCACGGGATGAACGTGCAGGTCATCGCCATACCTGACGGCGATATCGTGTGGGTCTCGGGTGCGTTGCCTGGCAGCGTGCACGATGCGAAGGCCGCCTGGATCTGGCAGATCGTGTCCGAGCTCGAACGCGGCGGGCTGATCGTGTTGGCGGACAAGGGGTATCAGGGCACCGAGGGCCTGCTCACCCCGTACAAGGGACGGAACGAGCCGGAATCGCAGAGGCGGGCCAATCGTGCTCACGCGCGGCTGCGTAGCCCCGGCGAACGCGCGAACGCGCAGCTCAAGAGCTGGAAGGTGCTGCAAAAACTGCGCTGCTGCCCGCACAAGGCCGGGCCGTTGGTCAAGACCATCCACGTGCTACAGGACCGCGAACTTCACGCCGCACGAGGATGAAAAAGGCTCAGTGCCCACAGCTCTTGTGGGCAAGATCGGGCGCACGCATCGCGCACGCCGCCAGGGTGGATGCTGGCGCGGGTGAGCTCGGATCGGCGGTTGAGGATTCGACCGGGCACTCAGTCCGACCGCACGGACGCTCGATCATGCTGATGATCGCGCCATGCCACCCCGATGGGTAGTGCCATACACTTTGGCCACCGGCCTGCGGATGCAGTGCGGGTGGGTTCGCGGCCACCAATACTTTCTCTATGGAACCGCGGTCACAGTCGCCCTGCTCGGAGAAGTCATGATCAGCGTTCTCGTTGCAGCAGTTGGTGTTCTAGGAACGGCCATCGGTGCATGCCTAACCGCCATCATCGGGGCAAGTGCCGAGAAACGTCGCCAAGCCGCTCTCGAGCATGAGCAGGTGCGGAAGGAGTTGGCGCAGAAGGAGAATCAGCTTCTCGATCTACGGGTTGAGCACTTCCGTGGCGGCGCGAACACCGCCAAGCCGCCTATCTCGACTTCCTGCAAGCCCTGGCTGCTGCTGACCGAGCAAATCTGCACGAGTATCGCTTCCTCAAAGCCGCGACTCGGCCGGAACCGTTCGCTGAAGAGCGGTTTGCCGAAATCCGAAGGCTGTTCAAGCATGCCGAGCAGGTTGGAGACTCGGTCCTGCTCGAGGGGCCGGAACAGGTTGCCGCGGCGGCACAACAGCTGATCTTGCAGTTCAGCGCGCTCGTGCAGGCGGTTCGCGATCTTGCTGAGGCCCACCCTGGCTCCGCTGGTGACCTGCACGAACGTCAGCAAGCGATCGAAGAAATCGGTGAGCGCTATCTTGCCGATCGACTGAAACTCCTCAGCGTCGCCCGCACTGCGCTCGACGAGATCATCGACATTCGTTGACCAGCTCAAGGTCGGATGGGTGAGATAGCAGCTTTAGCCCATTCGCTGAGGCCGGACCGCTGACCGCGCTGACCGAACTGGCCCGGCGCTGGGCTAGGAATCAGACAAATCATCGTTCGGACGAGCGTGACCTCATTACGGCCAAGGCGAACCAGGCCACAAGAGCGACCATCGTCCGCGCCCAGCCGATGATGCCGGTGGGCTCCACCGTAGTCAGCCTGGGCAGCACGACCCCGACGATAACAAAGACCAGGCAAATTCCACTGGCCAGCAATAGAGCTCGTCGCGAAATCAAACGCTGGTCCTCTCTGCCTGTGGGCACAGCGCATCTCGGATTTCTCGATCCTGCCTGAATAATTTCCGTTTACCGCGCATGCGCCAGCGGCACGGCGCGCCCGGTGGGCCTCGTTCCGAAACGGCTGCGCGACGGTTTGGGAATCCCAGTGTCAGGTCGGAGGTCGAACCAGGCCGTGCTGGTCCAGTTCGGGGTCTCACCGGAGGTGAGTCGGAGGTGAGTCGGAGGTGAGTCGGAGGTGGAGGTCGGGGCCGTCGTGCATCCTGCGGAGTTCGGGTTCTGTGAGCTGGCTGATGGTGCACACGTAGTCGCCGTTGGGCAGATCGATGCCGGAGCCGTACCAGTCCTTTTCTCGGTCGATGCGTTCGTCCTCGAATTGGGCGGCCATTGTGAGGATTTCGTAGTTCACGACGATCAGTTCCCCCTTGGTGACGGTGATGGGACCGGTGGCTTGCCGGGCGACCGGGAACTGCGGTTCTACCGGTGAGGCGGACACGTCGATCCGCCAACTGCCCTCACTGCTTGTACCCAGAGCAGCATTGTTCGCCGCCCCATTTCGGACGCGAAGTGCCCGAACAGGGACTCCAGGGTCCAGTTCTCGCTCACGAATGTCTTGTAGGCATGTAGGTCCATGATGCCGAGGAAACCCGAGTCGTCCGGCATGTTTTCGATTCGTATCGGAAGCTGGGCCATGCACTACTCCTTCCAGAGACGATCAAGGATCACGACTGGTTCGGCGGAAGCGGCGGGTATCCGATCGCGAGCCGGGTTTGTTCGAGCAGTTCTCGCGGTACGTCGAGCGGATCGTCGACGAGGCGGATCAGGACGCCTCGGTGGAATGGTTCAACCTGTGCCGCTTCCGGCAGCAGGGTGGGGTCGACGGCGGGAATGTCGGTGTGGAAGTAGGTTTCCCACCCTAGCGGCTCTGGTGGTTTGGGGATCTCACGGCGTATCGCGCGGTTCCAGTTCAGACGTTCGCCAGGATCGCTGAAGCGCGATTAGTTAGCGACCGCCGCTTTGAACCAGCCCCGGCTTCGGTGAGATTGTTCTTTTCCTCGTGATTTAGAGGTCTTCACTTCCAGTTGGTGGCCAGTCGCTTCTCCGCAGGTAGGGGAGTACAACAGGAGGCAGTCCAACCTCGACGGCAAGTCTGTGGATCGCGGAACGGGCGTAGGGGTGAATCATAAAGATCGTATTATTTCTGAATAGATCATCGATTTCCCCGGGATCGGGAGCGTCGCCGCGGAGCTTGAGGTCCGCTACGTGGGCTACTTTAATAGTCGCGAGTTCCGCGTTCTTCTCGGTTGATTCGCTATCCGGGGTTTTAGCTTCATAGAAGGTCACAGTATGTGTAACGCGAACCAGGAGGCGATTCTCCTGAAGCACGTACTGCGGGTCGCTGACGTTCACTGAGATTTCGATCTCATCGGGCAGGTCAATAACATGCACGCTTGCCAGAAGTCGAACTGCTCGCACGTCACGCATTGCAGTACGAGCGATTAGGGATGTTCGGGGAGAGTCAACGGAGTCAGGCACGGGCAGCTTCATCGTGCTCACGGATGGTCCCTTCGGGCTCCAGGTTGCAAGTACGGATACGCAGTTCAGCCGTTCGCAGGGAGAAGTTCATGAGTTCGATGCGGCCGAGAACCTTCGTCCCAATCATGGAGCCAGTCTGGATTATTCGCCACTCCTGTGCGGCATAATCTGGCACATTCGCGAGACGGGCGTCGATATGAGCGATTACGGATTCGCTCGGCCAGTCTCTTTCGATTGGGAAATCGTAAGCCGCAATCAGCCACTCTGCGATGTCTGACCACAGCCAGATCTTGGATGTACGCGACTCTTCGCCGATGGCGCCAAACGGTACCGGAAATGAGCGATCATTGGATTCATTCGCCCACTTGCGTACTGCTTCGCGAGAAAAGCCCGTCCGATGTGCGATATCGCTGGCGGTGACCAGATCTCGGTGGACCCTTCTTACCCTCGCGGAGGGAAATGTGCAGGTTAACTGCCGTGCAAACCTGACAACATCACTTGTGATATCGGCCGATTCGGGAAAAACCGTGGCGGTCACTGTGCCATCAACAGTGGACCAGAGTGCTGAGGCTAAGGCGGACGTACCGATCGCCTCAAGTGTCGCTTCCTGCGACAAGTCCACACCCTCAACTTGGACCCGGACGGACACAGACATGCAGCTCACGCCCTCCCTGCAGTCGATCTGTCAGGTTGACAATCGTCAACTTCGTCAATCATTGCACGTCTAGCAGCCTGGGCTACAGGTTTAGGGAGTTTCTCACATCCTCAATTCGGCGTGTCAGCTCCCTGCACTGGATGCGTCGTGTCTTGACTACATCGGCCAGGGGCGGGGCGTTGTCCAGCTCTGTCTTGGCCTCGGCTACCTGTGCCGTTGCTGTTTCTGTGGCTTGACGCACCGTCGTGGATGGATCTGCGCCAACTCCTGTCAGTGCGTTGGCGATTGTGGCGCTCTGGGTTTCGATCTCATGGACGAGGCGGCCGAACTCATCCCAGGCCGCTAGCTGCTCGACCAGGCCACCTGCTTCATCGAGCAGGAGCGCGGCGTCCTCGGCTTGTTGCTTGGCCAACATTGCCTCTGCGGCCTCCACCATCGCGTTGGCTTTCCGCAGCAGGTCGTCAACCACTGCAAGCGCGCTGGTTGTAGTGGCACTGTGCACGCACTTGTCAATGTCCTTACGCGCCTGGCGGGCAACGTTCTCCGCGCCTCTGCCAGTGGAGAAGATCTTGAACTCACAGCTACCGGATTCGCACTTAAGCGTGCCGAACGTGTGACCAGAGTGGGGAACGAGTCGCCAGCCGTGTTCCCTCGCGTAGTCAAGCGTCTCGCGCCAGCATTGCGACGGATGTCTCGGCCATACATCCTCCGGCCCCAACTCCACTGCGGCCTCCCTGCGCCGACTCCCGCTCCCAACCTGTAACAGTGTGGCAGAAGTCAATGCTCGGAGAGCGTGATGCAGGAACAAACCACTAGTCTCATTGCGGCGGAGGTGTCTGAAGTCCAGCTGCGCGGTGCGATCTCTTGCGATCGCCTGCTGTCCGATGACCATGCGCTCCGGATGGTGTATCGAGGGTGGTCGGTGTGGGAGGCCGACAGGCTTGCTCGATGTGCAAGGCTGGGGTCATGAACCGATTGGCCGGTGCGACTTCGCCATACCTGCGTCAACATGCGGATAACCCGGTGGCTTGGCGGGAGTGGGATGCCGAGGCATTGGCCGAGGCGGCGGAGCGGGACGTGCCGATCCTCTTGTCCATCGGGTACGCCAGTTGCCACTGGTGTCATGTGATGGCGCACGAGTCGTTCGAGGACGAGGCCACGGCGGCGGTCATGAACGAGAACTTCGTGTGCATCAAGGTGGATCGGGAGGAGCGGCCGGATCTGGACGCGGTGTACATGAATGCCACCGTGGCCATGACGGGGCAGGGTGGGTGGCCGATGACCTGCTTCCTGACGCCGGAAGGGGAGCCGTTCTATTGCGGGACGTATTACCCGAAGACGCCGCGGCACGGGATGCCGTCGTTCACGCAGGTGCTGACGGCGGTGAGCGAGACGTGGCGGAACCGGCGCGACGAGGTGAACGCGGCGGCGGCGCAGGTGGCCGATGCGCTGCGGCAACAGACCGCGGGGTTGCCGGATGCGGAGATCGGGGTCGGGCCGGAGCTGCTCGAGCATGCGGTTGGTGCGGTGTCGAAGGATGTGGACGGGCGGCACGGGGGGTTCGGGGGCGCGCCCAAGTTTCCGCCGTCGGCTTTGCTGGAGGGACTGCTCCGGCATTACGAGCGGACCGGTAATCCGACTGTGCTGCAGGCTGTTTCGTTCACCTGTGAGTCGATGGCGCGCGGCGGCATCTACGACCAGCTGCGTGGTGGCTTCGCGCGGTACTCGGTGGATGCGGCGTGGGTGGTGCCGCACTTCGAGAAGATGCTCTACGACAATGCGCAGCTGCTGCGCGTGTACGCGCATCTGGCTCGGCGGGGGTATGACGAGTCGGCCGGTGAGCGTGTGACCGATGCGTGGGAACCGCTGGCGCTGCGGGTGACTCGCGAGACCGTGCAATTCCTGCTGAACGACCTCGGTACCGAGCAGGGGGCCTTCGCCTCGGCGCTGGACGCGGATACCCACCTGGAACCGGGCGGGCCGGGGGTGGAGGGAGCCACGTACGTGTGGACGCCCGCCGAACTCAACGGTGTGCTCGGTGCGCTCGACGGCGCCTGGGCGGCCGAGGTTTTCAATGTCACCACGGCGGGCACCTTCGAGCACGGCACCTCGGTGCTGACCCGATACAGCGATCCGAAACCGGCCGATTACGAGCGGTTCGAGGCGATCCGGGCGAATCTGTCGACCGCCCGTTCCCACCGCCCGCAGCCGGAGCGGGACGACAAGGTGGTCACCGCCTGGAACGGCATGGCCATTGTCGCGCTCGCGGAAGCCGGTGCGGCACACGGACATCCGGAGTGGATCACGGCCGCCGTCCGGTGCGCCCGCTTCCTGCTCGACACCCACGTGACCGGCGGCCGGGTCTGCCGTGCCTCACTGGGTGGTGTGGCCGGCGCGGCGCCGGGTGTGCTGGAGGATTACGCGTGGCTGGCGCTGGGGTTGCTCGCGCTGCACCAGACTGCTGAGGGTGACTGGCTGGACGCGGCGCAGGATCTGCTGGACGCCGCCATCACCCACTTCGCCGATCCGGTAACCTCCGGCAGCTGGTTCGACACCGCCGACGACGCCGAGACCCTGCTGACCCGGCCGCGTGACCCGCTGGACGGCGCAACCCCCTCCGGCACTTCGGTTCTGGCGGAGGCACTGCTCACCGCAGCCGCCCTCACCGACCCCGTGCGAGCCGACCGCTACCGGCAGTTGGCCGATCACACTGTGACCCGGGGCGCGGTGCTGCTGGCTCGCGCACCCCGCTCGGCCGGCCATTGGCTCGCCGTCGCCGAGGCCGCCCTGCGCGGTCCGATCCAGGTGGCCGTGGTGGACGGACCGGACGGTGAATCCGGCTGGGCCGCAACGCTGGTGGCGGCCGCCCGCGCCGCCGCCCCGGGCGGGTCGGTGATCGTCTCCGGCCCTGTCGGCTCCCAGCCGCTGCTGGCCGACCGGCCCCCGGTGCGTGACACCTCTGCCGCCTACATCTGCCGCGGCTCGGTCTGCGATCTCCCGGTCACCACGGTCGAGGATGTGCGCGCCGGACTGCGGCCCCCGCCCACCGCCTGATCGCCGCTGCCCGGCACGGCCGGCGTTCAGGTCGCGCTGTCGATGCGGTGCCCGGCCATGACCGCGGCGGGCACCGCGACCAACACCGCGATGATGTGGGCGGTGCGAAACAGTCCGAGGATCACCGCATTCGGGGTCCAGTGCGTGAAGAGGTCACCGGGGTGCTCGGCCGTCAGTACTGCCCGCAGCGGTTCTACCGCCAGTGAAGCGAGGCCGAGGGTGCCCAACCCCACCACGAGAACCCGCCGCGCCCACAGGTTTCCGGCCAGCATGCGGGCCGCGA
Source organism: Nocardia sp. NPDC101769 (assembly GCF_044766925.1). Classification (NCBI taxonomy): domain Bacteria; kingdom Bacillati; phylum Actinomycetota; class Actinomycetes; order Mycobacteriales; family Nocardiaceae; genus Nocardia; species Nocardia sp. NPDC101769. The sequence continues at coordinate 69,711 of NZ_JBIWMX010000028.1, forward strand.
GCGCGAAGACCGTCAGGTAGATCGCCGCCCGCATCAGCAGCCCGAATGCGATGCCCTGCACGTGGACCCCGGGCTCATCGAGGGCGAGCGCGACGCGTCCCAACGCCTCGGCCACGCCCGCGATCAGCGCGACCACGATCGCTCGATAAGCCAGAACCGCCCGGTCCGGCCGCGCCCACGCCGCCGCCGAAGTCCGCTCGAACGCGCCGATCTCATTCATAGCGTTACTGTCCGGTGCCCCGGTCCGCACCGAATCCCCCGTGAGTACGACATGCGCCCAGTCCTCAGGTACGACACCGCGATTCGACGGGCCGAGCCCGGGTGCTGCCGGTGCTTAATCCGTTGCCGCCCGACCCGGGCGGTCATACAGTCCCGGAGATGTTCGGTTCATGTTTTTCACCGGAGTATTGCCAGGTCCCGCCAAGTGCAGGGTCGACCCTTGCGCGGGTTGATGATTAGCGATCCGCGGCCCGGTCGACGGACTCCGAAGATGGGGGTGCGGCCGGTCGGGGGCCGGCCTTCGGGGCGCTGCCGTTGCGGTGGGGCGCTGCGGGGGACACCACGTCGGTCCAGCCCGGAGTGGGTTCCCTGCGGCCGCGGAGGTGGAGAGTGTCGTGCAGGATCCACTGCGTGCGCTCGGCGTCGCAGGCGGCGTCTATGACCGCCTGACTGGCCAGAATGCGGCGCGGCACCAGCTTGGCCTCGGTGGTGAGGCGGGCGGCCTCGTTGACGGCGTCGCCGATGACGGTGAACTCCAACCGGGTGTCGGTGCCGACATCGCCGGCGAACACCAGCCCGCGCGCGATGCCGATGCCCACATCGAGCTCGCCCAGCGCGGCCACCTCGTCGCGGATGCGGCGGGCGGCCCGCAGCGCGGGGGTGGCATTGTCGTCGAGCGCCATGGGCGCGCCGAAAATGCACAGCGCCGCATCGCCTTCGAACTTGTTGACCAGGCCCTGATTGTCCTCGGTCGCCGCCACCACGATCGACAGCAGCCGATTCAGCTTGGCCACGAAATCGTGCGGGGCGAGCTCGGTGGCCATGGCGACCGAGCCGGTCACGTCCACGAACAGCGCGGTCGCCACCCGCATGTCGCCGGTCAGACTGGGGCTGCCCGACAGCGCCCGCTCGGCCACCTCGGTGCCCACGTGCCGGTCGAAGACGGTCCGCAGGCGTTCGCGCTCACTGAGATTGGCGGCCAGCTCGTTCACCGAGTGTTCGAGCCGCCCGATCTCGCTGGTGCTGTTGATCGTCACCCGGGCCTCGAGGTCGCCGTGTGTGATCCGATCCAGCGCGGCGCGCAATGTGTGCATCGGCGTGGCGACCGCGCGCGCCAGCGCGGCCGTCGCCACCACGCCCGCGGACAGCCCGACGATGGCCATGTAGATGCCGGTTCGAATGCGGTCCTGGGCATCGGTGGACGGGTCCGCCAGCACGGTGATCACCATGCCCAACGGCACCGCGCCCGCGACCGCGAAGGTGACCAGCACCCGGGCCAGCACGGTATTGCTCCAGTGCGAGGTCTCGTCCAGCACCTCGGCCACCACCGGAATGGTCGGCCGGATGAGCCGGTCCACGATCAGGTAGGTCAGCGCCGCGGACTCCAGTCCGCCCAGTGTGAACATGGACAGCACCACCGGAAAGCTGCGGTCCTCGGTGGCATGCGCGAAAACGGCGGCCGCCACGAACACGCCCGGCAGCCAGATGGCCAGCGCCCGTCCCGTGATCGCGATCGGGAGGCGAAGCAGCCGTCTCGCCTCGAGCTCGGTCGGCGGCCGGCGCTGGTCCAGCCAGCTGAAGTAGTGGTGACGGTCCCGCACCGCGAGCATGATGCCGACCAGCGCGCCGAGGGCCGGATAGATCGACACCTGAATGAAGGCGGTCATCCAATCCGGTCCGAGCCGGCTCAGGAAACCGCTCAGGAACAGCTCGGTGGTGACCACCGCGAGACCGCCGAGATTGCACGCCATGACGACCGCAGACAGACCACCCGGCGCACGCAGCGCCCACAGGATGAGTCTGCTGGTCACGTCGCAGACTTTAGAGACCTTTCGCCCCAGATTGCACGTTTGTGAGTTATTGCTCGGATCAGCGCAACAGCACGAACCAGACGGCAACGTAGTGGCAGAGCGCCGCGACCACCGTTGCGGCATGGAAGAACTCGTGATGCCCGAAGACCTCCGGCCACGGGTCCGGCCAGCGCGACGCGTACAGGATCCCGCCCACGCTGTAGGCGATACCGCCCGCGAGCAGCAAGATCACCGGCGTCCAGCCGGCATGGTGGATGAGCGTCCCGGCCACCGGGACGATGGCCCACCCGAGCAGCAGATACAGCGGCACCCCCACCCATCGAGGGGCCGTGGGCCACAGCATCTTCAGCGCTACCCCGGCCAGCGCCCCCGCCCACACGATGGCCAGCAGGACAGTGCCCGCGCTGCCGCGTACGCCGAGCAGAGCGAACGGTGTGTAGCTGCCCGCGATGAACAGGAAGATCATCGAGTGATCCGCCCGCTTCATCCACATGCGGGCCCGCGCCGTCTTCCAGTTCACCCGGTGATAGGTCGCACTGATGCCGAAGACCCCGCACACCGTGATCCCGTAGACCAGCGTCGACCAGGCGGCCTTCGCCGTCACCGAGCTCGCCACCGACACCAGGACGATCACGGCGATGGCGGCCACACCCACGGCCCAGGCGTGGATCCACCCGCGCATGCGTGGCTTGATCAGCGCCAGCTCTTCCCGAACGGTTTCGAGGACGTCCGCCACCGGGGCGGAGTGCGGCACAGTGTCGGACATAAGTTCCTCCTCGGTAACCTACGGTAGCGTAGGTTAGTGGATGGGTGCCCGTACAGTGGGTGTCGTCACGAAGGGCCTCCGGTGTTTCGCTCATGTGTCCCGGTCGCTCCGCCATCCGTTCCGGGGGCGTAGGGTTGCGGCCGTGAAGGTTGCGAGTCAGGTGCGTGGACTCCCATATCGCATATACGAGGCACGGCTGGCCAAGCAGCTGGCAGGCAAACAACATCCGCGGCATGTGGCCGTGATGTGTGACGGCAACCGACGGTGGGCCCGGGAGAACGGGTTCAGCGATATCTCGCACGGTCACCGCGTCGGCGCGTTGAAGATCGCCGAGCTCGTCGGCTGGTGCGGCGAGGCCGGCATCGAGATGGTCACCCTGTACCTGCTCTCGACCGAGAACCTGCGGCGCGACTCCGACGAGCTGGAGACCCTCTTCGAGGTCATCACCGACGTCGTCGACGAACTGTCTGCGCCGGAACAGAATTGGAGCGTCCGCATCGTGGGCGCCCTGGACCAGCTGCCCGCCGAGATGGCCCGCCACCTGAGCGAGGCGGCCAAGAGCACCGAGGGCCGCACCGGCGTGCACGTGAATGTCGCGATCGGTTACGGCGGCCGCCAGGAGATCGCCGACGCGGTGCGCTCGCTGGTCCGCCAGGAGATGGACGCGGGCGAGACCGGCGAGGATCTGGTCCAGTCCATCACCGTCGACGCCATCGGCCAGCACCTCTACACCTCCGGCCAGCCCGACCCCGATCTCGTCATCCGCACCTCCGGTGAGCAGCGGCTGTCGGGATTCCTGTTGTGGCAGAGCGCGTATTCGGAGATCTGGTTCACCGAGGCGTACTGGCCGGAATTCCGGCGCGTGGATTTCCTGCGCGCCCTGCGCGATTACGCGGCGCGGCACCGCCGCTTCGGGGTGTAGAACACGGCGAATCAACGGTTCCATTGCAGTGCAATGGCTTCCGTGTTCGCGGGACGGTCGCTACCGTACCGTCGGGGAGTATGAGCGAGCTGCGTGAAGGGCTGAGTGGCCCGGCCGAGAGCCAGGTCGTGGCGGTGCCGTACATCAGCTACGAGGACTTCGGCCGCCGATTCCTGGAATACGCCGCCTCCGCCGAGCGGATAGCCGGGGCGTTCGAGAAGCTCACGGGGGAGGCGTTCGAGTTCGGGCCGATCGGGGCGGGCCCCGGCAAGCTCGCGAAACTCTCGGCCACCGTGCGGCTCGGGCGGCCACGGCTGAATCGCGAAGTGGACGACCTGATTTCGTTCGACCTGGTGATCCCGCTGAAGGTCGACCTGCTCATCGACCTGGCGGTGGATCGGTATCCGTTCCGGGTGGACGGCACCGTTCACCTGCACCTGACCGTCCGCACCGCGGAGCCGCTGCGGGTGCTCATCGAAATCGCCGAGCCGCAGCCCAGCAATGTCCGCATCAATGTCGCCAGCGCGACCCGCCGCGGGGAATTGCTACGCATTCTCGCCAGCGTCGATCACGAGATCCGCCGCTTCGTCGCGCGCTACATCACCACGGAAATCTGCAAACCGCACATCCAGGCAGCCACCGATATCGACGTCGGCGCCAGACTCGATGCCGCCTGGAAGTTATGAGCCAACGTGACGACTGATTTCGTGACGCGAGGGTAACTCGCCGGGTACCGCCAAAATAGGTTCGGCTCCCAACCGCCGGCACGGATACGAAACTGCCGACGGCACCGCGCCGTCCGCTGAAGTCTCGGGGAGGCGGGGGAGCCCGCTGAAGTCTCGGGGAGGCGTGGGAGCCGAGCTCAGAGTTTCCGGAGCCGCAAACGGTTGATGGAGTGGTCGGAGTCCTTGCGCAGCACCAGCGTTGCGCGCGGCCGCGTCGGCAGGATGTTCTCCACCAGATTCGGGCGGTTGGTGTTGTGCCAGATTTCCTTGGCCTGGTTGGTGGCTTCCTGGTCGTTGAAGTTCGCGTAGTGGTGGAAGTGCGAATTCGGATCCTGGAAGGCGGTCTTGCGCAGCGACAGGAAGCGCTGCACGTACCAGTTCTCGATGTCCTCGATGCGGGCGTCGACATAGACCGAGAAGTCGAACAGGTCCGACACCATCAGCCGTGGCCCGGTCTGCAGCACGTTCAGGCCCTCGACGATGAGAATGTCGGGCTGGCGCACGCAGTGGTATTCGCCGGGCACGATGTCGTAGGCGATGTGTGAGTAGACGGGCGCGCACACCTCGTGCGCACCGGATTTCACCTCGGTGACGAAGCGCAGCAGCTTGCGCCGGTCGTAGGACTCCGGGAAGCCCTTGCGATGCATGATGCCGCGCCGGGTGAGTTCGGCTGTCGGGTACAGGAATCCGTCGGTGGTGACCAGATCCACCCGCGGATGGTGGTCCCAGCGCGCCAGCAGCGCCTGCAGCACACGCGCGGTGGTGGACTTGCCGACGGCCACCGAGCCTGCCACACCGATGACGAACGGCACCTGACGATCCGGGTGGGTCTCGCCGAGGAAGGTGGCGGTGGCGGCGAACAGGCGTTGCCGGGCCGCGACCTGGAGGTGGATGAGACGGGCCAGGGGGAGGTAGACCTCGGCCACCTCCTCGAGGTCGATCTGCTCACCCAGACCGCGCAGGCCGATCAGTTCTTCCTCGGTGAGCACCAGGGGAGTCGACTTGCGCAGGGTGCGCCACTGCTTGCGGTCGAATTCCACATAGGGGCTGGGCTCGCTCATCCGCGCCATTATTCGTGTCCCCGCACTCGAGACTCGTGTCCCCGCATTCGGGCCGGTCGGCAACAACAGCTCTCGGGAAGCCGCATCGTCGCCGTGCCCGGCGATCCGGCCAACACTCCACGCATAGCCGAATTGTGCTCGGCTCCAACATCCGGGTGAACACCAGGTATTGCTACTCGTCGGTAACCCGAGTGAGATGGGCAACATCTCAGTCCCTGGGCGTGTCCGGTGAGGTTGCACGACAGGCTGATACGGCCGGCTGAAGGACATAATGGTTCGCGGCCCGTCTCGATTCTGGACCGCGGCTTGATAGACCTCCGCCTTGGAGCGGGGGAGCGAAGCGGACGAGCGGCGGGAGGGAAGAATCGAGACCTCCAGGGCCGCGAACCCGCCCGGAGCGAAGCGGAGGGCAAATTGAACAGAGCGCATCCACTGGTCACTGAATATCTGCGGCTGGGTCTGGCATTCGACCGGCTCGAAGAGGGTTTCGTGGACGCCTATACCGGCGATCCCGCCCTGCGCCGCGAGGTGGAGAACGCGCCCGCGCCGGAGCCGCGCGACATCGCGCACCGGGCCGCCGCGCTGCGCAAGGAGTTGCCCGAGGCGGGCCTCCCCGCGGAACGCGTCGAATTCCTGGAGGCGCACCTGCGGGCGATGGAATGCTCGGGTCGCAAATTCGCCGGCGAGGACATCAACTTCGTCGACGAGGTCCGCGCTTACTTCGACGTCGATATCACCCCCGCCGATACCGAGAACTACCGCGAGGCGCACCGGCGACTGGACGAGGTGCTGCCCGGTGACGGCGAACTGCTCGACCGCATTACCGTGCACCGCCGCCAGGACGAGATTCCGCCCGAACGCCTGAAGGAATGCGTGGCCGCGTTCTCCGGTGCGCTGCGGGAACTCGTCCGCGACCGCTATCCGCTGCCGGACAACGAGCACGTGGAATACGAAGTGGTGGGCGACAAGCCGTGGTCGGGCTTCAACTATTACCTGGGCAACTACCAATCCCGGGTGGCCATCAATTCCGATCTCAAGCAGCACATGTCGCAGTTGCCGCAGCTGATCGCGCACGAGGCCTACCCGGGTCATCACACCGAGCACTGCCGGAAAGAAGCCGGACTGGTGGGTGCGGGGCAGGCCGAGCAGACGCTGTTCCTGGTGAACACCCCGCAGTGCCTGATGGCAGAGGGGCTGGCCGATCTGGCCCTGAAGTCGATCGTCGGCCCGGGCTGGGGCCGCTGGGCGCAGGAGATCTACGCGGACCTGGGGTTGCGCTTCGATGGCGAACGCGCCGAAAGGATTTCGAACGCGTCCGCGAATCTGCTGAGCGTGCGCCAGGATGCCGCGCTGCTGCTGCACGATCGCCGGCGTGACGCCGGCGAGGTGTCGGAATTTCTGCAGCGCTGGAGTCTGGTCACCCCGGAGCGGGCCGCGCAATCGCTGCGATTCCTGTCATCGCCGCTGTGGCGGGCCTATATCTCCACGTATGTGGAGGGGTATCGATTGCTGGGAGGGTGGCTGGACCGGGCAACCGATCCGGAAGACCGGTCCGAGCGTTTCCGCCGTCTCTTGGACGAACCCCTCACACCCGGCGCGATCCGCCGGCTGTGAGGGGTACTCCCCGACGTCGTGACCGCGGTTTACGCGCCCCAGGTGGCGCAGGAGGCGCCGCCGCTCGACATGGTGCACAGGGTCTTCAGGATGGTGAAGAGGAAGTCGGTGGGGCTGCCGGCGATGTTGAACAGCGTCATGGTGATGAATACCTCGAAAGCTGGGATGGGCCAAGGACACTGGCCCAAAGAGGCCAGCGTTGCGTCACCTTACCGAGATTTGTTGCTCCGCCATAGCCTGATTCCGTAGTGATGTCCACCGCAACCCGCAATTAGGTCGTCTCCCCTGCGCCGATGATTCCCCTGCCCCCAATTTCCGGGGCGGGATCGATCTCGGCACGGCAGGCGGCGGATCATTCCGGCGGACCGGCGGATAGGATGGGCGGACCGCGACTGGCGCACTCGAGGTGGAAGCAACCACCGGGAAGCACCGAAGTCCGGCACCGCGCGCCTGGGTGCCTGGCGATCCCCGAACCGTATTCGGGGTACCCGGACAACGGAGGTGCGCGATGAACGACACAGAGAACCCCCGGATCGGCTCGGCGGCAGCGGCCAATAGACTCGGCGGCGTGACCCAGACGAGCGCCTCTGTCAACAGCCAGTCCCTCGCCGAACTCGATCCCGAGGTCGCGTCCGCGATGGGCGGCGAACTCGCTCGCCAGCGCGACACCCTCGAGATGATCGCCTCGGAGAACTTCGTGCCGCGCGCGGTGCTGCAGGCGCAGGGCAGCGTGCTCACCAACAAGTACGCCGAGGGCTACCCGGGTCGCCGCTACTACGGCGGCTGCGAGAACGTCGACATCGTCGAGGATCTGGCCCGCGCCCGCGTCAAGGAGCTGTTCGGCGCGGAATTCGCCAATGTCCAGCCGCATTCGGGCGCGCAGGCCAATGCCGCGGTGCTGATGGCGCTGATGAACCCGGGCGAGAAGCTGCTGGGCCTGGATCTGGCGCACGGCGGTCACCTCACCCACGGCATGCGCCTGAACTTCTCCGGCAAGCTGTACGAGGTGCACGCCTACGGCGTCGCCAAGGAAGATCACCGCGTCGACATGGACGAGGTGCGCAAGATCGCCCGCGACACCCGCCCGAAGGTGATCGTGGCCGGCTGGTCGGCGTACCCCCGGCACCTGGACTTCGCCGCCTTCCGTGAGATCGCGGACGAGGTCGGCGCCTACCTGTGGGTCGACATGGCGCACTTCGCCGGTCTGGTCGCGGCCGGGCTGCACCCGTCGCCGGTACCGCACGCGGACGTGGTGTCCTCGACCGTGCACAAGACCCTGGGCGGCCCCCGCTCCGGCCTGATCCTGGCCAAGCAGGAGTTCGCCAAGAAGCTGAACTCCGCGGTCTTCCCGGGTCAGCAGGGCGGCCCGCTCATGCACGCCATCGCCGCCAAGGCCGTGGCCTTCAAGATCGCCGGCAGCGCGGAGTTCAAGGAGCGCCAGGAGCGCACCATCTCCGGCGCCAAGATCCTCGCCGAGCGCCTGACCGCGCCCGACGCCAAGGCCAAGGGCATCACCGTGCTCACCGGCGGCACCGACGTGCACCTGGTGCTGGTGGACCTGCGCAACTCGCAGCTGGACGGCCAGCAGGGCGAGGATCTGCTGCACGAAATCGGAATCACCGTGAACCGCAACGCCGTTCCGTTCGACCCGCGCCCGCCGATGGTCACCTCCGGTCTGCGCATCGGCACCCCGGCGCTGGCCACCCGCGGCTTCGGCGACGAGCAGTTCACCGAGGTCGCCGACATCATCGCCGCCGCCCTCACCGGCTCCGCAGACCTGGACGCGCTGCGTCAGCGCGTTTCCACGCTGGCGCAGGAATTCCCGCTGTACGACGGCCTGGAGGACTGGCGCCTGCTGGGCTGACGCCCGCCGAGACAACCGAGAGCCCGCTGCGGTCCGATGATCGCGGCGGGCCTTCTGCGTCGCGGCGCGACTCTATGTCGCGGTGAGACTCGTTGCCCGCCAATGCTTCCTAGAACGACCAGAACTTGCGCGGGCCGCCCGTGAGGCTCGGAGCGTCCGCGGTCACGGTGGCGATCAGCTGCTTGGGATGCGGGTTCACCCAGTTCCGTTCGGAGTCGCCGTCCCGCAGGACGACCGTGGGGACGGTCTCGTTGCCGTCGGCCACCGAGCGGACGAAGGCGGCCGCCTCCGGGTCCTGCCAGATGTCGATCTCGCGGTGGACGATGCCGTGGCGATTGAGCACTCGGCGCATGCGGGAGCAGTAGGGGCAACCCGGGCGGCGGTAGACGACCAGTTCCGGGGTGGCGTCGGTGGTCATGATCGGAGTCTAGGTCCGCGCGGCCGCCACCGCCACGCCGGCGGGGGCGTGACGCCGGGGTTGTGAGTGGGTGCCTCGGAATCGAGAATTGCCAAGCGGCGCAGGTGATTCGGCTTCGAGTCCGTCGTGCCTGCCGTGCCGACGGGAGTGCCCGGCACGCACGACGGTTCCTGATTCAGGCGTGTTTGCTCAGGTAGTCCAGATACATCGGGCGCAGCGCCTCGCCGACCTTGCCCTCGCCGGCGTGGAAGTAGTCGTCGAGCAGGGCGGCGGTGTTCCAGATGTCGACCTCGCCCTCGCCTTGATTGCCGGCCGCGACCTCGGCGCCGGGAATCGCTTTGAGCAGTTGCCACAGGAACTTGATGTCGCCGCGCCGGGCTGCCAGCTTCACGGCGCGGTCGTGCAATTCCTTGGTGGGCAGCGTTGCCAGATCCGCAGTTTCGGCCATGACATCGACTGTAATGGAGGGCATGACACAGCAACCCAGGTACCGGGTCAAGCGGGTGTACGACGATCCCGATGCGGCCGACGGCCGCCGGGTGCTGGTGGACCGGCTCTGGCCGCGCGGCATCAGCAAACAGCAAGCGGCCATAGACGAATGGGCCAAGGACGTGACGCCGTCGAACGAGCTGCGGAGGTGGTATCACGCCGCACCAGAGACACGCCGCGCCGAGTTCGAGCGCAGGTATCGGATCGAGCTCTGCGCGGACGCGGCGCAGGAGGGGCTGGCGCGCCTGCGGTCGGAGGCCGCAACCGCCCCGTTGACGCTGGTCACGGCCACCAAAGAGCCGGAGCGCAGCCATGTTCCCGTGCTGCTGGATGAATTGGACGAAACACACAGAGCGGACTCGCGTTAACGCGATCTTCACCAATGCGCCCCGCAGTCCGGAAGCCGGATCGCGATTTCGGCGGTAGCGTCGGGAGTGCGGGCCGCGTAGGTGTGGCTCGTACGGGAGGTCCTGATCGTGACTGAGCAACTCAGTGCGAGGGGGCCGGCACCCGGCCCTCGGGTCGTACGACCCCAAGGCTGACCGGCCCAGCGAGAACGCTCGCGCGGTGTCGCGCGAGTGGCAAAGGAGCCCACCGTGACTGATGCACGCTCCGTCAACGCTCCCAGCAGGGACGCCGGCTCTGACCAGAGCCCGCTGACCACGACACGGGGAGTTCACGCCTCGCAGTCGGCCGATTCCGGACCGGCGAAAACATTCGTAGTCGACACGTCGGTGTTGCTGTCCGACCCCTGGGCGCTGACCCGCTTCGGCGAGCACCATGTGGTGCTGCCGCTGGTGGTGATCAGTGAGCTCGAGGCCAAACGTCATCACCACGAACTCGGCTGGTTCGCTCGCGAGGCACTGCGCATGCTGGACGACATGCGTCTGGCACACGGTCGGCTCGATCAGCGGGTGTCGGTCGGCACCCAGGGCGGGACACTCCAGGTGGAGTTGAACCACACCGACCCAACCGTATTGCCCGTCGGATTCCGCACGGACACCAACGATTCCCGCATCCTGGCCTGCGCGCTCAACCTGGCCGCCGAAGGGCAGCGAGTCGTGCTGGTGTCCAAGGACATTCCGCTGCGCGTCAAGGCCGGCGCGGTCGGCCTGCGGGCCGACGAGTACCACGCGCAGGACGTCGTCACCTCCGGCTGGACCGGCATGGTGGAACTGGAGGTCGCCACCGGCACCGTCGACAAGCTCTACTCCGAAAGCGTCATCGATCTCGACGAGGCTCGGGACATGCCCTGCCACACCGGAATTCGGATGCTCAGCCCGCGCGGCAGCGCGTTGGCGCGGGTGACGCCGGACAAGCGGGTGCAACTGGTGCGGGGTGATCGCGAGGCCTTCGGGCTGCACGGGCGCTCGGCCGAACAGCGCATCGCGCTGGATCTGCTGCTCGACGAGAGCGTCGGCATCGTCTCCCTCGGCGGGCGGGCCGGCACCGGCAAATCCGCGCTGGCGCTGACCGCCGGGCTCGAAGCGGTGCTGGAGCGCCGCTCGCATCGGAAGGTGGTGGTGTTCCGGCCGCTCTACGCGGTGGGCGGACAGGAGCTCGGCTATCTGCCGGGCTCCGAGAGCGAGAAGATGGGGCCGTGGGCGCAGGCCGTCTTCGACACCCTCGATGGGCTGGCCAGCCCGGAGGTGATGGAGGAGGTGCAGGCGCGCGGCATGCTGGAGGTGCTGCCGCTCACCCACATTCGCGGTCGCTCGCTGCACGACTCCTTCGTGATCGTGGACGAGGCGCAGTCGCTGGAACGCAATGTGCTGCTCACGGTGCTGAGCCGGTTGGGCAGCGGGTCGCGGGTGGTGCTCACCCACGACGTCGCACAGCGCGACAACCTGCGCGTGGGCCGGCACGACGGCGTGGCCGCCGTGATCGAAAAGCTCAAGGGGCACCCGTTGTTCGCGCACGTCACCCTGACCCGCAGTGAGCGGTCGCCGATCGCGGCGCTGGTCACCGAGATGCTGGAGGAATTCGGGCCCAATTCCTGACGCCCGGTAGTTAGGACCTGCCCGGTCGGAGAGCGACGCGCCTCCGTCCGGGCAATTCTTTGGCAAGTGTGTGAACTCACATGTTCTGGGGTACGTTTCGCTGTAATTCCAGCTCGGATCCCCATTTGGTGAGTGCTGTCCGATTCGCCGGATCGTAACCGAGTTGTCGGCCAGGATTCGCGGGAGGATGGAAAATGCACCACTTCGTACGACGCACGGCTGGCATCATCGCGGCGCTTGCGGTCGTCACCGCACTCGGCGCGGGCTGCGGCAAGGACGACGACAAGGACTCGGCGTCGTCGACGACCTCGACCACCACCGCGGCCGCGCCGGCCGGCGGCGACACCCACGCCGCCGAAACCAAGATGGCCACCCGCGACGGCGCCGAGATCACCGTCGTCGTCGGCATTCTCGAGAAGTACAACCAGATGGGCGGCACCACCGGCACTCTCGGCATGCCCACCGGCCCTGCCCGGAACGCGCCCGACGGCGGCATGCTGCAGGAATTCGACGGCGGCGCAATCTACTCCAGCCCGACCCAGGGCACCCATGTGGTGTGGGGTGAGATCCGCAAGGCGTGGGACGACCAGGGCGGCGCGAGCGGCAAGCTCGGCTACCCGGCCAGCGACGAATACGACATCACCGGCGGCAAGCAGAGCGATTTCAGCGGTGGCTCCATCGCCTGGGTGGACAACGAGACCACGGTCACCGAGAAGTAGCCCGGCCGGTCCGGGCCGCCCGGTGACGGCGTCCCGGACCCGGCTGCGGCCATAGCGGATTCGAATACCGCCCGAAGGACCCCCACGTTTGCCCCGATGCCGCTAGGTTGTTCGCGTGCAGAACGTTTTCTCCGATCGGGAACTGCTGGAATCGCTCGCGGCGGAGGTGGAGACCAACCTCGGGCGGCACATCGCCGCCGCCCCCGAGTGGCAGCCCCACGACTATGTGCCGTGGGACGACGGCCGCAATTTCCAGTTCCTCGGCGGAACCGATTGGGAACCGGCGCAATCCGACCTCAGCGAGGTCGCCAAGACCGCGCTCACGGTGGGCGTGCTGATCGCCGACAACCTGCCCGCCTACCACCGCGAGGTCGGCAAGTACCTGCGCAGCGGACCGTGGTGGCGCTGGGTCGGCCGCTGGACCGCGGAGGAGAACCGGCACGAGATCCTCATCCGCAACTACCTGATGGTCACCCGCGCTGTCGACCCGGTCGCGCTGGAGCGGATGCGCATGGCGCACATGACCACCGGTTTCCGCCGCCCCGCCATGCACCTGCCCGATGTGCTCGCCGCCTGGGCGCTGGAAGAGACCGCGGCCGCCGTCCGGTACCGCACCACTGCGCGCCTGGCCGACAATGTCATGGTCGCGACCATCGCCGACCGGCTGGCCGCCGACGACGAACTGCAGGCCGTCTTCTTCGCCAACCTGGTCGGCGCGGCCCTCGACCTGGCCCCCGACCAGACCGTGCGCGCCATCGCCGACCGCATCGCCGACTTCCACGTCCCGGTGGCGCAGCTCGCGGACGGCCGCACCAGCGACGAGGTCCTCGCCGAGGCCGGCATCTACGACCGCGCGAACGAAGCCGAGCTGGTCTTCGCGCCCCTGCTCGAGCAGTGGAAGATCTTCACCCGCACCGACTTCGGTGAGGAAGGCGAGAAGGCGCGCGCCGAACTGGCCCACCTGCGCCCCTGAGCGTGTCCCTGTCCCGCAGAACCTGATCCCGTGCCCAGTGCGCGGTTCGATGCCGACGCCCGCCGCGAAAACGTGGCGGGCGTCGTGCTTTCCGCCGGGGGAGCCGGCTCAGCGGGGAAGGAGTGCGCGCACGACGCCGGTGACCGTTCCGCGCAGGAAGTTCTCCCAGCTGAAGTGGTCGTGCCACAGCGTGATGCGGCCGTCACGGAGCTCGAAGGTGCCGCAGACCCAGAACGAGATCTCGACCGGGCCCATGCGCAGATGGTCGGTGCGTTCGGTGAGCACCGTGCCGTCCTCGGTGGCGGCGATGTGATGCATGTCGGCGCGGAAGCCGTAGCGGGGGCTGTTGAGCAGATTCAAGACCCAGCGCACGCGATCCACGCCGCGGATGTCGGGGAGCGAGGTGTTCTTCCAGACGATGCCGGGATCGACCAACTCCAGGGCTTCGCCGACTATCTTCATTTCCATTGCCGCGAAGAACTCGCGCACCGTGGTGACCGGATCCTGTTTCAGCTCGGGTAGCTCTGGCATGAGCCGAGCGTAGGCGGAAATCGGGCAGTGGCACAGATATCCGCGGCAACTATCGCTGTGTCCGTTCGCGGCGGCTACACCCGGGTCGCGATGAGCGCGGCCAGGCCGTCCAGGATGCGGTCGATGCCGAAGGCGAGGGCATTGTCGCGACCGGTCTCGGCCGCGCTGCCGGACATGGTCTCGGCGAAGGCGGCCGCGGCGTGCGGAAAGCGCTGTGCCTGCGCCGACAGCACCACGCCGAGCTCCCGGGCCAGTTCGCCCTCCAGATCCTCACCCACTGTCGCGGTCTGCTGGGCGATGCCGCGGGCGTGGCCCAGCAGCAGCACGACGGTGTCGAAACACTCGGCCCCGGTCAGACCGGTGCCGTCCAGCGCGCCGACAGCCGAATCGAGCCAGGCCAGCTCATTGGGGCCCATCGGGCGGACGCCGGTGGACGGTTCGTTCGCCCAGGGGTGTGCGACGGCGCGGGTGTAGAAGGTCTCGGTCCACGGGCGTAGATAGGTGCGCCAGGGTTCCGGATCGGAATCCGAAGGGGCAGTGGTGTTTTCCGGTGGCACGCCGAGGACGGTGTCCAGCATGAGCGCGATGAGCTCGGTCTTGCCGGGGAGGTAGCGGTACAGCGCCATCTTGGCGCAGCCGAGGCGTTCTGCCAGCCGGGCCATGGACAGGTTGGCCAGTCCTTCGGCATCGGCGAGGTCGATGGCCTCGGCGACGATGCGCTCCAGAGTGAGGGACGGCTTGGGCCCGCGCCGAGGGCGGTCGGGGGAGCCCCAGAGCAGTTCGAAGGTGGTCGGTGCCGGCATGGTCGCCATCCTTCCGGATTCCGGGCTTGACGTAAAACTGCGTCCATCGTACGCTATGGCCATCAACAGCGTCCGTTGGACGCAGTTACTGAAGGAGTCACCGCCATGCGCAACACCACCGTCCTCATCTCCGGAGTCAGCGTCGCCGGTCCCGCCCTCGCCTACTGGCTGCACCGCTACGGCTTCCGGGTGACCGTGGTCGAGAAATCGCCCGCACTGCGCGTCGGCGGCCAGGCCATCGACTTCACCGGCGAAACCCATATGACCGTGCTCGAGCGCATGGGTGTGCTCGACGACATCAAGCGGCGGCAGACCGGCAAGACCGACTGGGTGCTGGTCGACGAGAACGGCGTCGAGCAGGCCGTGATGGCCGGGGAGTTCCTCGGTGGTGATATCGAGATCCTGCGCGGCGACCTCGCCCAGATCCTCTACAGCCGGACCGCGGGGGAGTGCGAATACCTCTTCGGCGACACCATCACCGCGCTGCGGGAGACCGGCGACGGCGTTTACGTCGAATTCGAGAACGCGCCCGCGCGAGTCTTCGATCTGGTCTTCGGTTGCGACGGCATCCATTCACGGGTGCGGAAGCTGGCCTTCGGGCCGGAGGCGGACTTCGTCACGCACGACGGCTACTACTACGCCATCGCGGGAGCTTCGGTCTGGGAGGACATGCCGGAAGGGAATCGGTCCCGCGCCAGGTCCCTCGGCTGCAATACCCCCGGCCGGCTCGCCATGACGGGCGGTAACAAGGCCGCGCAGATGTACCTGTTCGCCTCGCCCGAAATCGATTACTCGCGTGACGATTTCGATGCGCAACGCCGCATCGTCGCCGAGCATTTCGCCGGAATGGGCTGGGAGGTGCCGCGCATGCTGGCCGAACTCCCGCGCCTGGACGGCTTCTACCTGGACGCCATCGCCAAGGTATCGATGCAGCATTTCACGTCGGGGCGGGTGGCGCTGGTCGGCGATTCCGCGCATGGTCACACCCTGAATGGATTCGGCACCGGTTCGGCGATTGTCGGGGCCTATGTGCTGGCCGGTGAATTGGCCGCGGCCGACGGCGAGCACACGGTGGCATTCGCTCGCTACGAGGAGATCATGAAGCGTCTGCTGCGCAAGTCCGACGATGCGAACCCGGGCCGATTCCTGGCGCCCCGGACCGCACGGGGCCTGCGCCTTCGCAATTGGTTCATGCGTTCGCGCGGCTTCAAGATGATGGCGAAGTACGCCGAGAACGCCAAGAACGACATCGATCTGAAGAACTACCCGGACCTGGTCGGGGCCGCTTGAACCTCTGGCGCGGGTGTGGCAACCACCGCCACACCCGCCGAGCCGGATGCCGAGTGTGACGCCTTATTCGTTCTTTCCATCCACCTGCGCCATGGAGAGCACATCCAGTCGGCGATCCAGCTCCTCGACCGAGAGCTTGTCGCCGATCAAACCGCGATCGATGACCGTCTGCCGGATCGTCTTGTGCTCCTTCAGCGCCTGTTTGGCAACCGCCGCGGCCTCCTCGTAACCGATGGCGGAATTCAACGGGGTCACGATCGACGGCGAGGATTCCGCCAGCCGCCGCAGCCGGTCCACATCGGCGACCAGGCCGCTGACGCACCTGTCGGCGAACAGGCGGGAGACGTTGGCCAGCAGGCGAATCGACTCCAGCACATTGCGGGCCATCATCGGAATGTAGACGTTCAATTCGAACGCGCCGTTGCCGCCGCCCCAGGCGATCGCGGCATCATTGCCGATGACCTGCGCGGCCACCTGCGTAACCGCTTCCGGCAGTACCGGATTCACCTTGCCCGGCATGATCGAGGAACCCGGCTGCAGGTCCGGCAGCTGCAGCTCGGCCAGGCCGGTGAGCGGGCCCGAACCCATCCATCGAATATCGTTGGCGATCTTGGTCAGGCTGATCGCGACCGTGCGCAGCGCACCGGACAACTCCACCAGGCCGTCGCGGGCGGCCTGCGCCTCGAAGTGATCGAGGGCTTCCGACAGGTGATCCAGATCGGTCACCCGGGACAGCTCCGCAACGACCTTCGCGCCGAAACCGGCCGGCGCGTTCAATCCGGTGCCGACCGCGGTGCCGCCGATGGCCAGCTCGCCCACCCGGGGCAGAGTGGCCAGCAGGCGCTCGATGCCCGCGCTCACCTGCCGGGTGTAGCCGCCGAACTCCTGGCCCAGGGTGACCGGGACCGCGTCCATCAGGTGGGTACGGCCCGACTTGACCACGTACTTCCACTCCTGGGACTTGTCCAGCAGCGCCAGCCGCAGATGATCCAGGGCCGGGACCAGATCCTTGATCACCGCCTCGGTGGCCGCGAGATGCGTTGCGGTGGGGAAGGTGTCATTGGACGACTGCGACATGTTCACGTCGTCGTTGGGGTGCACGGTGACGCCGTCGCGGGCGGCGATGCTCGCGATCACCTCGTTGGCGTTCATGTTCGAGCTGGTGCCCGAACCGGTTTGGAAGACGTCGATCGGGAATTGGTCGTCGTGGCGGCCGTCGGCGATCTCCGCCGCCGCCGCGATGATGGCGTCGGCCTTGGCCTTGTCCAGCAGACCCAGATCGCGATTCACGGCCGCGCAGGCAGCCTTCAGCAGACCGAGTGCGCGAATCTGCGCGCGCTCCAGGCCGCGTCCGCTGATCGGGAAGTTCTCCACCGCCCGCTGGGTCTGCGCCCGCCACAGCGCGTCGACGGGGACGCGGACCTCGCCCATGGTGTCGTGTTCGATGCGGTACTGCGTCTCCTCGCTCATGAACCCGACCCTATGCCCGCCGCGCACCCCGTGGGGGTGCCACGCCTGAGGGAATCCGCACAGCGCCTGCGGGAATAGGACATCGCCGCCGGCCCCGGAGACAGCGCCGCCCCGGTGAACGGATCCACCGGGGCGGCAAGCTGTTTCGCTCGGATCAGGGGAGCGGCGGGGTGGCGTGCTCGTCGCCGACGAAGTCCACCGACGCGTACTCGCGCAGCTTGGTCAGCCGGTGATAGGCGTCGACCATGCGGATGGTGCCGGACTTGGCGCGCATGACGATGGACTGGGTGTACGCGCCGCCGCCGTAGTAGCGGACGCCCTTGAGCAGGTCGCCGTCGGTGACGCCGGTGGCGCTGAAGAAGACGTCCTCACCGGAGACCAGGTCCGTGGTGTTCAGGATGCGGTCCAGATCGTGGCCGGCGTCGATGGCCTTCTGGCGCTCGGCGTCGTCCTTGGGGGCCAGCTTGGCCTGCAGCGCGCCGCCCAGGCAGCGCATGGCGGCCGCGGCGATGATGCCCTCGGGGGTACCGCCGATGCCGATCAGCATGTCGACGCCGGACTCCGGACGGGCACAGGCGATGGCGCCGGCCACGTCGCCGTCGGAGATGAGGCGGATACGGGCGCCCGCGTCGCGCACGGCCTTCATGTGCTCGGCGTGGCGGGGGCGGTCCAGGATGCACACGGTCAGGTCGGAGACCGAGGAGTTCTTGGCCTTGGCGACCCGGCGTAGGTTCTCCGCGATCGGGGCAGATAGGTCGATCACATCGGCGGCGTCGGGGCCGACGGCGATCTTCTCCATGTAGAACACGGCCGAGGGATCGAACATGGCGCCGCGCTCGGCGACCGCCAGCACGGAGATCGCGCCCGGGGAACCCTTCGACATCAGGGTGGTGCCGTCGATCGGGTCGACCGCGAAATCCAGTTCCGCGCCGGTGCCGTCGCCGACCAGCTCGCCGTTGTACAGCATGGGCGCTTCGTCCTTCTCGCCCTCACCGATCACCACGATGCCGCGCATGGAGACCGTCGCGACCAGCTGCCGCATGGCGTCCACGGCCGCGCCGTCGCCGCCCTCCTTGTCACCACGGCCGACCCAGCGGCCCGCGGCCATGGCGCCGGCCTCGGTGACCCGGACCAACTCGAGCGCTAGGTTGCGGTCCGGTGCCTCGCGGCGGCTGGATGCGGTCATGACGAGAGCCTCCTTGGTTGTCTAAAGCTGCGTAAATTGTCGCATTGCGGTCTGCGGCCCTCCGCACGTCCTTACGTATCCCGAGACCGTGAGCTCGGTCGCACCTGCGCCCCGTGGATACTGAGTGCGTGTCGTACCAAAAGCCGCGCAGTCAGAACGACTACAGGGACCTGATCTGGTCGCTCGCTCCGCTGGTGCTGATCTGCCTGGTCATCGCCGGGATCGCGAGCCAGTGCTCGTTCTCCACCGGCGGTCCGACCCAGGGCAACATTCCGAACTTCGATGCGAAGGCCGCGCTCACCGACGACGCGCGCCACATGTCCTTCCCGATCCGCCTGCCGGCCCTGCCGGACACGGATCCGGGCAAATGGACTCCGAACTCGGGCAGCCACGACACCATCGCCGGGACGGGTGGCGGTGACACCAGCACCGTCGGATTCATCACCCCTCAGGGCACATACATGCAGCTGACGCAGTCGAACGCGACCGTCGACGCCCTCGCCAAGAAGTACGCACCCACCGCGACCGTCACCGGCACCCAGCGATACGGCGACCACATGTGGAACGTCTACGCCGAGGCTGGCTCCGAGCCCGCGTGGATCGGTGACTTCGGCGACGTTCGTGTGCTCATCAAGGGCGCCGGCAATGCCGCCGCCTTCGGCACCCTCGCCACCGCCATCGGCCAGGCGCAGCCGCTGCCGCGCAGCTGATTCCGTAAATCGCTCGACCGGGGCGCGAGCATCCGCTGCGATGGGGACATGAACGTTCTCGACGAATTGCGCTCGCGGGAGCCGGTCTTCCACCGCCCCGAGCACGGCGTGGACTTCGCGGCCATGGTCGCCGACGAGTTCTGGGAGATCGGCGCGTCCGGGCGGCGCTACGACCGCGACCTCGTGCTCGAGGTACTGGCCGAGCGGCAGCGGACACTGTCGGAGGACGTCTGGGAGACCAGCGAATTCCGGTGCCAGGAGCTGGCTCCCGACCTGTTTCTGCTGACCTACCTACTGCGCCAGCCGGACCGGGTCAGCCGCCGCTCGACCGTCTGGCGGCGCGTCGGCCCGGACTGGCAGATCGTTTTTCACCAGGGCACGGTCGTCGCCTAGCGGTCACTCCTGCTGAGTGCGGTGCGCGAGGGCGTCCTCGACGCGTTTGCGGGCGCCGGCGAGATGCTGCTCACAGCGGGAGGCAAGGGCCTCGCCGCGTTCCCACAGGGCCAGCGAGTCGTCGAGATCCATGCCGCCCTGTTCGAGCATCTTGACGACATTGACCAGTTCGTCGCGGGCGCGCTCGTAGCCGAAGGTCGCGATTTCGGCGCGTTCGTCGTCGGTCATACAGTGTCCTCTCTGGCGTGGGCGGGGCCCTCCATGGTTATGCTTCGCTGCCGTTTCCGGGCCTGACCGCTCACGCCGGGTCCTCTCTGGCGTGGGCGGGGCCCTCCATGGTTATGCTTCGCTGCCGTTTCCGGGCCTGACCGCTCACGCCGGGTCCTTCCGAGTCGGGCGGGGAGCCAGGGATTGGGCGCCGAGGGCTGCGGCGGAGATGGCGCCGTCGGCCACCCGGATGCGGAGCTGGGTGCCGGGCGGGGAGTCCTCGATGGCGCGGACCACCTCGCGGTCCTTGCCGTTCACCCGCTGCACCACGGCGTAACCGCGGGCCAGGGTGGCGGCCGGGCCCACCGCGGAGAGTTTTTCGCGCAGGTGCCGGGTGGTGGTGAACTCACCGTTCAGCAGGTGGTCCACGGCCCGCTGGGCGCCGGCGCGCAGCCGCTCCACCTCGTCGTGGCGCTGATCGAGCAGACGTAGCGGGTCGGCCAGCACCGGGCGGGAACGCAATTGGGTCAGGGCGCGGGCCTCGCGGTCCACCCAGCCGCGCAGGGCCGCGTTCGCACGGGACCGAAGTTCCTGCAGCAGCGCGGTTTCGGCGGCAGCGTCGGGAACGATGCGCTTGGCGGCGTCGGTGGGGGTGGCGGCCCGCAGGTCGGCGACATAGTCCGAGATCGGATTGTCCGGCTCGTGGCCGATGGCGCTCACGATCGGTGTTTTGGCGGAAACGATGGCGCGGCACAGGGTTTCATCGGAGAACGGCAGCAGATCCTCGACGCTGCCGCCGCCGCGCGCCAGCACGATCACATCCACCTCGGGATTCGCGTCGAGCGCGGCGATGGCCTCCAGGATCTGCGGCACCGCGGTCGGGCCCTGCACGGCGGTATTGCGGATCTCGAAACGCACCGCCGGCCAGCGCTGCGTGGCCACCGTCACCACATCGTGCTCGGCGGCGCTGGCGCGGCCGGTGATCAGGCCGATCCGATTGGGCAGGAACGGGATCGGGCGCTTGAGCCGCGGATCGAACAGACCCTCCGCCGACAGCAGCGCCTTCAAGCGCTCGATGCGGGCCAGCAGCTCGCCGATGCCCACCGGCCGAATCTCGGTGACCCGCAACGACACCGTGCCTCGCCCGGTGAAGAACGACAGCTTGCCGTACACGACGACCCGGCTGCCCTCCTGCAGCGGCACCGCCGAATTACGCAGCAGCTCCGGATCACAGGTCACCGACAGTGACATGTCCGCCGCCGTATCCCGCAGCACCAGAAAAGCCGTCCGTGTCCCCGGCCGCACATTCATCTGGGTGATCTGCCCCTCCACCCAGACCGCCCCCAGCCGGTCGATCCACTGCGCCACCTTCACCGCGACGGTCCGCACCGGCATCGGGTTCTCGGCGGACGAGCTCGGCGGCCGCGGCGTCGTATCGGTGCTCACCGCACAATTCTGTCAGTGCCCACCGACGCCCGGCACGCACCGCCCGCCGACACGGGATTCGCGCGCTTTCCTGGCGCGAATCCCCGGTGAAAAGAAACGCCGACCACCCGGGTGGTAGCCCGAGCGGCCGGCGCTGGTCGAGGACCGCCGATGTGATGGTGGCGGAGTTCCGGGGCCGATGCCCGACGTTGTGCCGGGGTCCGGAGCGGAGCCCGCAGTCTCGAGGGGTCTCAGGGGCGAAACCCCTGAGAGCTTTCGAGAGTCGGGTTCACTTCGCCTGCACGGTCGCGATGCGGTTGGTCAGCATGGTGACGAACGGGGCGCGGTCAAGCGTCTCCTGCTCGTAGGCGAGGAGAGCCGCGAGGTCATCGACGGTCAGCTGGCGCAGGCGGGCGCGAAGCTGGGCAATGGTCATGGCGGAATAGTCGAAGCGGGCCGCCACTTCGGGCTCGGCGACGGCGCTGGTGTTGTGGCCGTTGGTGGCCGCCTTGGAAGCCGTTGCGGGTGAGTCGGTCTCGGTGACCTCCGGTTCGGCTGCCTCCTGCGCGGCCGATTCGGCGGGCACCGGTTCGGTCTCGACCGCGACCGGTTCGGTCTCGACCGGTTCGGGGGCCGCGACCGGCTCCACCACGGCCGGGGCGGGCTCCGCGACGACCGGGTCCGGCTCGGTGAAGAGGTCGAAACGGCTCTGCCGTCCCGATTCGCCGGCGAAACTCGGAGTTTGCTCGTCTGCCTCGTCCTCATCGAAGGTGGCCCAGGCGGGCTGTTCTTCGGGCTGGTTGAGCAAACGGTCGAAAACGGCGTCGCCCTTGAGGGCGAGGCTGGTCACGAACTGCTGGAGGTGCATGGTGGTCTGCAGCACCTGGCTGATCGCGGTGATCGGGAAATTGATCGCGGTCGTCGGTAGCCGACGAGTTTCCTCGAGAGCATAGACGGCGGCCCCGGCGGCGACCCGGGCCAGGAACGGAGGTCGGAACATGCCCCTAGCCTGCCCGAAACGCCGTGTGATGCAAAGGCGAAAAGCCGTGTCTATTTGCCCTCCGCTTCGCTCCGGGCGGGTTCGCGGCCACAGCGCAGGTCTCTAAGGAGCCGCGGTCTCGATTCTTCCCTCCTCCGCTCCTCCAAGGCGCAGGTCTATGGAGCCGTTCGCTTCCCCGCTCCAAGGCGGAGGTCTAACAAGCCACAGTCCAGAATCGAGACGGCCGCGAACCCATAGGTGTTCGCCAGTATTGTTGGTGCCATGTCTTCGGGTATCCCTTTGAACGTCGGTATCGTCAGGTCCGCTGCGGGTGATGCCGACGCGCCGAAGCGAGTACTGCTCGCCGAACCGCGCGGCTACTGCGCCGGTGTGGACCGAGCGGTCGAAACGGTGGAGAAGGCGCTCGAAAAGCACGGCGCGCCCATCTATGTCCGCAAGGAAATCGTGCACAACCGGCACGTGGTGGAAACGCTGCGCGAGCGCGGTGTGATCTTCGTCGACCAGACCGAGGAGGTGCCGGAGGGCGCGCTCGTGGTGTTCTCCGCCCACGGCGTCTCCCCGGCCGTCCACGAGTCCGCCGCCCGGCGCAACCTGCACACCATCGACGCCACCTGCCCGCTGGTCACCAAGGTGCACCAGGAGGCCAAGCGCTTCGCCCGCGACGACTTCGACATCCTGCTCATCGGCCACGAGGGTCACGAGGAGGTCGAGGGCACCGCCGGTGAGGCGCCCGATCACGTGCAGCTGGTGGACGGCCCCGACGCCGTCGACTCGGTCACCGTGCGCGACGAGAACAAGGTGATCTGGCTCTCCCAGACCACGCTGTCGGTGGACGAGACCATGGAGACGGTCAACCGCCTGCGCCAGAAGTTCCCCAAGCTGCAGGATCCGCCGAGCGACGACATCTGCTACGCCACCTCCAACCGCCAGACCGCGGTGAAGGCCATGGCTCCCGAATGCGATCTGGTGATCGTGGTCGGCTCCCGGAACTCGTCCAACTCGGTCCGGCTGGTGGAGGTCGCGCTGAGTGCCGGCGCCCGCGCCGCGCACCTGGTGGACTATGCCCGCGAGGTGGATACCGCCTGGCTGGAGGGCATTCACACGGTCGGCGTCACCTCCGGCGCCTCGGTGCCGGAGATTCTCGTGGAGGGCGTGCTGGAATTGCTGGCCGAACACGGTTTCGGTGCGGTGGTTCCGGTCACGACCGCCAATGAGACGCTGGTCTTCTCGCTGCCGCGCGAACTTCGCACCGCGCGCGCGTAGTAATCGTTCCGGAACGCATTCGCGCCCTCCACATTCGTTGTGGAGGGCGCGAATTGCTATCCGGATGATCTTATTTCGCTCCGGAATTTCCGATTGCCGGAAATCTACGGTGCGAGTCGCTCGAATGTCGCCGGGGATTCAGTGTTCGATGCGACCCGAATCACGTTCGCGGTAGCGCACATTCGGGCGCGGATGCGGCGGCAGTTCACCCGGCTGCGCGCGACGGCGGCGGCCCCCCTCGGTGGCGGGGGCCGGATTGCGTTCGGGGGCGGCGTGGCGTTCGGCGCCGCGACCCGCGGCCTGCTCGGGGCTCTGCGCGCGGCGGCGGCGGCCCTCGCCCTGGGCGGCCTCCGGTGCCGGCGGGGTGGCGCGAGGCTCCCCGTTCCGGGGGCGATCGGCCGGGGCCGCGCGGCGATCGCCGGTGCGGGACGGCTGTTCGGCGTACTGGGCCCGGCGGCGGCCCTCGGCGGTGGCGGCGCCGGACTGGTCCGGGCGCGCGGCGCGACGGCGGCCCTCGGTGGCGGGCGGGGTGCGCTCGGCGGCGACCTGATCCGGATCCTGGGCGCGACGACGGCGGCCTTCGCCGGCCTGCCGGCCGGTGCCTACCCGCGGCGGCCCCGCCGCGACCCGGGCACCCGCGCGGCGGGGCGCCCGGGCCGTCTCGGAGTCGGGGGTGTCGCCTTCCTCGGCGGTGTCCGCGCCGGTCCGGGAGCGGCGTCTGGCGGGGTCCTTGGAGCCGGCGGAGCGGGTGCGCTGGGCACGGGTGCTGCCGGGGCGGGTGGCCCGGGTCCTGCGTGGTTCGCCGGTCGCACCGGCCTTGGTCTCGAGGTGGTGCAGCACGATGCGGACCGCGCCGACGATCAGCACGATCACGGTGGCCAGCGCCATGGTGGGGAACCGATTCACCAGCGGGATGGCCAGATTCAGCAGGATGTCCTTCAGCTTGAGACTGCCGCCGGACCCGAATAGGAACTGGTAGGCCAGCGGCACCGCGACGAACAGCAGCAGCGGCGGCAGCACGAGCGTCGTGAACAGTCCGCGGTAGCGGACCGCGAGCACGGCCACCACACATCCGGCGATGTACAGCGCGGTGAAGGAGCCGGTGAGTTCGTCGCCCTGTGGTCGAGTACCCGCGCTCTGAGCGTCGATCAGGAGACCGATGAACGTGCACGTCACAGCTATCAGCACCGCGGCACCGGCCGGGACGCCGGGAACCGACGGCAGGATCGAACGGTGCGACGGGGGCACCTCGGTTCGCTCGCGTTGGGTAACTGCCACGTCAAGCACACTAGGGCATATCGGTGTTTCGCGAGGCAGGCGACATCACGCGGGTATGCGGAATCGGATGAACCCGGTGATAGCCAGTGGGCTCCAGCACGTAGACCAAGCGGTTGCTCAGGCATCACCCCCGCTGTTCGATCTCATCGGCGAACCCACCGCGTACTCGTCCGCGAACCCCACGGCCCGCGGCCAGCTCTCCACCCGCCGGACCTCGGGGACCGGCGCGTCGGCGATCTCCAGGTCGTGCAGCTTCCGGGCGGTCACCATGACCCGCGACTCCACCGACGCCACGGTGTGGTTGTAGGCGTCGACCGCCTTGCCCAGCTGCGCGCCCAGCCGGTCCAGGTGGCGGCCGGTGGTGCCGAGCCGGGTGTAGAGCTCACGGCCCAGCTGCTGGATCACCGCCATATCCGCCGACAGCGCCTCCTGCCGCCAGCCCAGTGCGACCGTGCGCAGTAGGGCCATGAGTGTGGTCGGCGTCGCCAGGACCACATTGCGACCGAAGGCGTACTCGAGCAACCCGGAGTCGGTGGTGAGGGCGGCGTCCAGGAACGGATCGCCGGGCACGAACAGGACCACGAACTCGGGAGAGGGATCGAAGGCCGCCCAGTACTCCTTGGCCGCCAGCTGATCCACGTGGTTGCGCAGATGCCGGGCGTGGCGGGCCAGGTGGCCCTCGCGCTCGCGCGGGTCCTCGGTGCCGGCGGCGTCCAGGAAGGCGGTGCAGGGCACCTTGGCGTCCACCACGATCTGACGGCCGGCGGACAGGCGCACCACCAGATCCGGGCGCACCACGGTGTCGCCGCGCCGGGTGACCTGGGTGTCGAAATCACAGTGCCGGGCCATGCCGGCCAGCTCGACCACGCGCTCGAGCTGGATCTCGCCCCAGCGGCCGCGCACCTGGGGCGCACGCAGCGCGGCCACCAATTGACCGGTCTGCGTGGACAACTGATGTGACATCCGCTGCATGCCCGCGACCTGTTCGCGCAGGCCGGAGTACGCGTTGATGCGGTTGTGCTCGACCTCGCGAAGGTGGCGGTCGAGGCTGCCGACCGCCTCCCGCAGCGGATCGACCAGCGCGCCGATGGCATGGGACTGCCGTCGGGCCGCGTCGTCGCTGGCCGCGCCGAGTGATTGCCGCAACAGCTGCTCGTTGTCCCGCATGGCCGCCAGCCGCGCCTCGGCCACCGCCGCCCGCTGTCCCGCGCGCGCGGCATGCCCGAGCCAGCCCAGGGCCAGCCCCGATACGAACACCAGCAGCAGCGCGAACAGCATCGGTGCGGTCATGGCCAGAGATAGTGCCGGAGACCACCGACAAAGCTGTGCCGCCTCGCTGTTGCCGCCTCTCCGTATCTTCAGCGGACGGCTGAGAGCCGTGGCCAGTTTCGTATCCGTGCCGGCGGTCGGGTGCCTTACCGATTCTGGGCGTACCCGGGGAGTTACCCCGACCGTTGCGAAATCAGTTGTCGCCCTGGCATACGCAAAGCACTGCGGCGCGTGCAGGGTCGTGGGGTGGCGTGTGTGTAGGGCTGTGGGCCGCTGTGTGTGCAGAGCTGGCCCGTGCCGTGTACAGCTATGCAACGGCGTGTTCGTTACGACTCGCCAGGGTGCGGCGCAATCTGTCGGGGCAATCGCCTAGCGTCTTGCGGCATGCGGATCCTGCACACCTCCGACTGGCATATCGGGCGCACCTTTCATGGCGTCGATCTGCTGGCCGATCAGGAGTGCTCACTGCGGGCCGTCGCGGAATTGGTGGCGGCCGCGGGAGTGGATGTGGTCGTGCTGCCCGGGGATGTGTACGACCGTTCCATTCCCAGTGCGGATGCGATTGCGGTGTGCAATCGGGGATTCGAGGCGATTCGGGCGGCGGGGGCAACCATTGTCGCCACCTCCGGTAATCACGACTCGCCGACTCGGCTAGGTGCGCTCGGCAGTTTCGCGGCGGCGGGCGGATTGCATTTGCGCTGCCGGATCGCGGATGTGGCGCGGCCGATCGTGCTGTCCGACGAATTCGGCGACATTGCCTTTTACGGCATTCCCTACCTGGAGCCGGAGATCACCCGGGCGGAATTGGGCGTGCCGCAGGCGCGCTCGCACGCCGAGATCCTGGACGCGGCCATGAGCCTGGTGCGCGCCGATCTCGCCGGGCGGGCGGGGGCGCGGTCGGTGGTGCTGGCGCATGCCTTCGTGGTGGGCGGCGAGGCCACCGGGTCGGAGCGGTCCATTTCGGTCGGGGGCGTGGAGACGGTGCCGCTGTCGGCCTTTGCCGGGATCGACTATGTGGCGCTCGGTCACCTGCACTCGCCGCAGACGCTGTCGGAGTCCGTCCGGTATTCGGGTTCGCCGCTGCCGTATTCGTTCGGCGAGCGCTCGCACCGCAAGGCGGTCTGGATCGTGGATATCGATGCCGCCGGCCTGTCCGCCGTGCAACGCCACGAACTCCCGGTGGTGCGCGGCCTCTCGCAACTTACCGGGCCCCTGGAATCCCTGCTGGAAGCGCCGGAGCACGCCGAAGCCGAATCACACTATGTCTCGGCCACCCTCACCGACGAGGCGCGCCCGGTGGACGCGCTGCGCCGCCTCCGCGAGCGTTTCCCGCACGCCGTCCATGTGGAATGGCAACGCTCCGAGGGCAACCCGGAACTCCGCTACCGCGAACGCGTGCACGGCCGCCGCGACACCGAGATAGCCCAGAGCTTTCTCGCCGACGTCCGCGGCACCCCCACCCCCGGCGAAATGACCTGGCTCGAACGCGCTCTCGCCGCCGCCACGCGCGAAACCGATGCCCCCCTACGGCTTTCCGCTCCGGCCGCAGCCGTCGGGGCCGGGGCGGGCGCGTTGTTCGCCGTGCTCGATGATGCCGATGCGCCGGGTGCGGACGCCGGACGTGGATCGGTGGGCTCGGACGGTGCCGATTCGGTCGGAGGCGGCGGGGCCGAGGTTGCGGCGCGGGTGGTGAGTGCGGCCGGGTTCGATGGGTCGGTGCGCGGGGTGGATGCGGCGGAGGCCGATGCGGCGCTCGGGTTGTTCGATCTGGGTGACTTCGGGCTGGAGTCGGGCGAATCGGGCGAAGTGGCCGGCGGAATGACCGCATGAGCGTTGGGGCGCTGAGTGTTTCGGCGTGTCCCGTGGTGGGCGGTGGGTGCCGGGTAGTTGGATGGGGAGCGGCGTTGCGGGAAGGGGGTGCCACGTGCGGCTGCATCGGTTGGAGCTGACCGCGTTCGGGCCGTTCGCCGAGACGGCCGTGGTGGACTTCGACGAGCTCGGTGCGGACGGGTTGTTCCTGCTGCACGGGCAGACCGGGGCGGGGAAGACCACGGTGCTGGACGCCATCGCATTCGCGCTGTACGGGAGCGTGCCGGGAGCGCGTGGCGATATCAAGCGGCTGCATTCGGACCACGCCGACGAGCAGACGCCGCCCCGGGTGCTGCTGGAGGCCACGGTCGGTGGCCGGCGGCTGCGTCTGAACCGGTCGGCGGAATTCCAGCGCCGGAGCAAGCGTGCCAAGTCGGGCTGGGTGAAGGAGAACGCGGCCGCCACGCTGGAGTGGCTGGACGGGCGGGGCCAGAATCTGTCCCGCATTCCCGATATCGGCGACGAGGTGCTGCGCCTGCTGGGCATGAGCGCCGACCAGTTCTTCCAGGTCGTGCTGCTGCCGCAGGGTGACTTCGCGCGATTCCTGCGCGCCGACAACGAGGATCGCGAGAAGCTGCTCGAAAAGCTCTTCGACACCGAGCGTTTCGGCACGGCCGAGCAGTGGCTGGTCGACAAGCGCCGCGCGAGCTCCGCCGATCTGGATGCCCGCAAGCACAGCATCGACCGTCTGATCGCCCAGGTCGGCACGGCTGCGGGTCTGCCCGCTACCGAGACGGCCGGGCTCCTCGAGTCGGTCGGCTGGTCGCAGTCCCTGCTGGTCGCCGCCCGCACCCTGATGACCGAGACGGCCGCCGATCTGCGGCAGCGCCAGCAGGATTCGGCCGGTGTCCGCGCTGCCGCCGAGGCGCGGCGCCGCCGCCACGAGCTCTTCCGCCGCCGTACCGCGGCCCGCACCCAGCTGGCCGACTTCGCCGCCACCGCCGACCACCGCGCCGCGCGCCAGTCCGAACTCGACCGGGCCCGCCGCGCCGAACCCGTCGCCACCGCCCTGGCCGAGGCCCGCGCCGCCGCCGTCACCCTGCGCCGCCGCACCGACGACGCCACCCGCGCCGCCGAACAACTCGCCGATCGCCTCCTCGAACCGGCCAGCGCGGAACTCTCCGGAACAACCTGGGCCGCAGACGATCTCGCGGCCGTGGAACTCACCGGCACGGACCTTGCCGCCGACCTCGATGACATCGCCGCCGACCCGGGTCACGCTGGAGATCTCACCGTCACCGGCTCGTTCGACGCCGGGGACTCCGGCCCTGATGACCGGATACACACCGGCAACGGCGTCGAGTCGCTCGTCGGCTCCGGCGACCGTTGGGCCGACGGTGATCCGGGGCGAGCCCGTGGCGCGGGCGGTATCGCAGCGGATGCCGACTCGGCCCTGGAACGCCGGCCGGGTGCGGACACCGGACCGGCGATGCTCGAGGGCCGTGCCTCGGGCCTCGAGGCGGCCGTACAGCGGTGGAGCGCACAGGTGGGAGCGCTCGATGAGGTTCGGGCGGATGCGGATTCGGCGACCCGGCTGACGCGCGAGCTGGCCGGGTTGCGGACCGAGCAGGCCGATCTGGATGCCCGGGCCGGCAAGCTGGCTCAGCGGTTGCGGGAACTGCCGGAAGCCGTTGCGGCGGTGGAGGTCCGGTTGCGGGGTGCCGCGGATGCGGCGGCCGCGCTGCCCGGACTGGAGGCCGAGTGCCAGCGGTTGCGTACCTCGGCCGCCGCCGCGGTGGAGCTGGAGCGGCGACGCCGTGAATTGGTCGGGGCGGGAACCGCTTTCGAGCGCGCGCGGACCGGGCACGCCGAGGCGTGGCAGCGTACGCAGGCACTGCGGGAGCAGCGCATGGCCGGGATGGCGGCGGAGCTGGCGGAGGGCCTGGCCGCCGGCGAGCCGTGCGCGGTGTGCGGGTCTCTCGCGCATCCGGATCCGGCGCGGCCCGCCGAGCACGTGGTGTCCAAGGCCGACGAGGACGCGGCGCTGGCCGCGGAGCGGAAGGCCGAGGCCGAGCGGGAGCGGGCCGGGCAGCTGGTCGCCGAGCTGGAGCGGGCGGTCGAGGTGCTGGTCGAGCGGGGCGGTGATGTGGACAAGGCGGAACTGGCCGCCGCACTGGACGATTCGACCAGGCGGTACACCGGGGCAAAGGACATCGCGGGGCTCGTGGACGGGCTGGCCGCCGAATTGAGCACGCTGCGCGCGGATCAGACTCGTCTGCTGGACGAGGCGCGGGAATGCGAAAGCCGGTCCAGTGCAAGAACGGAGCGGATCGTCGCCACCGACCGGCGGCTGGCCGAACTCACCGAGCGGCTGCGCGCGGCCGCCGGCGCCGACGGCACCGTCGACCGCCGCCGGGCCCGCCTGGCGGCGCTGGTCGAGGAGGCCGCCGCGGTGCGGTCCGCGCGCGTCGAGGTGGCCACCGCCCGCGAGCAGGTCGCGGCGGCCGCCGTCCGGGTCGAAAAGCTCTCCTACGACGCGGGTCTGGTGGATTCCGCGCCGCCGGTGATGGGGGAGTCCGGGCCGGACTACGGCGTGCTGGGCGAGTACGCCCGCGCGGTCGACGCCGCCTCCCGGACCGCCGCGCAACAGACGGCCATCGAGGACGAACTGGTGGCCGCCGACCGGGCTCGCGCGCACGCCGAGGCCGTGCTCGCAGAACCTGAGATCCAGTCCGTCGGGGAGGTCGAACCCGGTGATCCCGGCGAGATGGAAACCGCAGTGGCGCAGGCGGAATCGGAGCTGAACCGGGCCGTCGCCGCGAATGCCGAAGCGGACCGGCGACTGGGCCAGCTGGAGGGCCTGTGCGCACAGCTGTGGGCGGCCGTCGATCGCATCGCTCCGCTCCAGCGTTCCCACGACGAGCTGGCCCGCCTGGCCGAGGTGGTGTCCGGCCGCGGCGAGAACAACCGCCGCATGTCCCTGCGCTCGTACGTGCTGGCCGCCCGCCTGGAAGAGGTGGCGCTGGCCGGTTCGGTGCGGCTCCGCCGGATGTCCGGCGGCCGTTACGAATTCGTCCACACCGATGCCGCGGGCCCGCGTGGCCGCCGCGGCGGCCTGGGCCTCGATATACGCGACGATTACACCGGCGCGATCCGTCCGGCCAAAACCCTCTCCGGCGGCGAGACCTTCATGGCCTCTCTGGCCCTGGCCCTCGGCCTGGCCGATGTCGTCTCGGCCGAATCCGGCGGCCTGGTCATGGACACCCTCTTCATCGACGAGGGCTTCGGCAGCCTCGACGCCGACACCCTCGACGCCGTGATGGGCGTCCTGGACGAGCTCCGGTCCGGCGGCCGGGTGGTCGGGGTGGTGAGCCATGTGGACGAAATGCGCCAGCGCATCCCCAGCCGCCTGCACGTCATTCGCGGCCGCACCGGCTCCCGCCTCGAAACCTCGGTCGGCGCATGAGCTTTCGGGAGGGCGAAAGCCCGCCCAGCGACGACGCCCGGCACCCCCGACCCGTCAGGGCTCGAGGTCGACCACTCCTTTGCCGCTCGAGATGTCGAACGGCACCGATACCTGATCGTGCGCGATCAACCAGGTGTCGTCGATCTTCCGCATGCCGTACGTGACCCGGACCCACATTCCGCTGGTTGTGGCCCCGTTTTTCAGCGTTCCGCTGAGGCGAGCGAAGCCATGCCCGAATGCCACATCGTGGCCTATGGTGAACGTCAGGTCGCGAACCTCATAGGTCACACTCTCGAAGAACAGGAAGACTTTCGCCCAGTTCTCGAGTTTCGCCGCAATCCCGACATGCTGGAGCGGCGGCTCGACATCGAAGGACACGGCGTCGGGCGTGTACAGCTGTTTCAGAGCGTCGAGGTTCTTGGCCCGCAGTCCTTCGCCCACCTTGTCGATGTTCCGGCGAATCTCGACTTCATCCACTTCGATGCGGTCGGCGCGTGACTGAAAGTCGTTGGGTGTGGTCATGATCGACTCCTCAGGAATTGACGAGAGTGGTTTCGGCGGCGGCTCGCAGCGGGGCGAGCGCACCACTCCAGGCGATGAGCTGATCCAGCGTCTTGGTCAGGGCGGCGGCATGATGGTCTCGGGGTGTGAAGGTGGTGTGGTCCTCGAAATCGGTGAGCATCGAGATCGCGACCTGATAGCCGACATCGGCCATGCCCAGCGTGCTGCAGACCACCCGTAGCTGCACCACGGCGCGGGCGCCGCCGCCCGCGCCGTAGGAGACGAATCCGACTGCCTTGTCGGTCCATTCCGCGAAGAGGTGGTCGAGGGCGTTCTTCAGCACCCCGGGGGCGCCGCTGTTGTACTCCGGGGTCACGATCACGAAGCCGTCGAATTGGGCGATCCGTTCGGCCCAGTCGCGGGTGTGTGCGTGCATCGACGGGCCGAACATCGGCGGCACGGGCTCGTCGAGATGCGGGAGCGGGTGGTCGCGCAGGTCGATCAGTTCGAACTCGGCGTCGCCGCGTTGCGATGCCGAGTCCAGAACCCACCGGGCGACCTGCGGACCCTTGCGGTTGGGTCGGGTACTGCCGAGGATGATGCCGATTCTGATCATTTCCGGAACTCCTGCCTTGCTGAAACCGTCTCGGATCTACCGACGACACAGCCGTCCGGAATGTCAGGCCGCCTCACAAATCGGGTCGCTGATTCGTCGATTTCGGTGGGGTACGCACAGACAGAAGGAGCCGAACATGACCGACCCGCACCTGCCCGGGGTGATCGATGAACGCCGTCAGCTGATCAATCTCGCCTACCGGCTGCTCGGTTCCCTGTCCGAGGCCGAGGACGTGGTGCAGGAGACCTATGCCCGCTGGTACGCGCTGTCCGAGCGGCAGCGGCGGGAGGTGGCGGTGCCCGGCGCGTGGTTGACGACGGTCGCCAGCCGGATCTGCCTCGATCTGCTCGGCTCGGCACGCGCCAGGCGGGAACGCTATGTGGGCGAATGGATTCCGGAGCCGGTCCCCGACCGATCCGAATGGTTCGTTGGTCTCGCCTCCGTCGACCCCGCCGACCGCGTCACCCTCGACGAGTCGATCAGCATGGCCTTCCTCGTCGTGCTGGATTCCATGACACCGGCCGAACGGGTGTCGTTCATCCTGCACGACGTCTTCCGCTATTCCTTCGCCGAGGTCGCCGACATCGTCGGGCGCACCCCCGCAGCCTGCCGTCAGCTCGCCTCCAGCGCCCGCCGCCGCATCGATACCTCGCGGAGCCCGTCGAGCGCTGTGTGTACCGAGGTGGTCCGGGATTTCAAACGGGCTTGGGAGACGAAGGATATCGAGGCCCTGATCGGCTTGCTCGACCCGCGGGCGATCGCCACGGCCGACGGGGGCGGCCTAGCACTGTCCTTCCACGACCCGATCAACGGCGGCGAGCAGGTCGCCCACGCCTGGATGGAAATCGCCACCCACGGCCCCGCGGTAACGCTGCTGGAGCGGACGGTGAACGGCCAGCCCGGCCTGGTCGCGCAGCTCGATGGCACCATCGTCTCGGTCTACGCGTTCGATATCGCAGACGGCCGGATCACTCGCATCTGGGTGATCCGGAACCCGGAGAAACTGAGGCCCTGGACAGCCGGCTGAACTGAACAGCGCATCCGCACGCTGTTCCGGCCGATTCGGTTATCGGCCCGCGAAACGCACTTCGGCGCGGGCGCGGGCCTTGGCCGCCTCGACTTCGCGGTTCTTCGGCGGGGCGGTGGTGGTCAGGTTTTCCAGCAGGCGGGCCGTGACCGCGGCGATCTCCTCCACCGCCAGGTCGAAGGCGTCCTGGTTGGTGTGGGAGGGTTTGGTGCTTCCGCTGATCTTGCGGACGTACTGCAGGGCGGCCGCGTATACCTCGTCCGGGGTGGCCGGCGGCTCGAAGTTGTGCAGGGTGTGGATATTGCGGCACATGGGCGCCACAGTACGCCCGGGCACCGACGCGGCCCGGGCACGCTCGGGTGTGGACCCCGTGGGCGAGAGCCCTCAGGCCGACTCGTGGTCGAGAAGCCAGCGCTTGATCGGCAGGCCGTAGCGGAAGCCGCCGAGGCTGCCGTCGGTGCGGAGCACCCGGTGGCAGGGCACGAAGAGCGCGGCGGCATTGCGGGCGCAGGCATTGGCCGCCGCCCGGGTGGCGGCGGGCCGCCCGGAGGCGGCCGCGAAGGCGGTGTAGGTGACAGGGGCTCCGGCCGGCACCTTGCGCAGGATCTCCCAGGCGTGGGTGAGGAACGGCCCGGAGACCTGGCGGACGGCGATGCCGTCGATGGTCGTGAGGTCACCGGCGTGGTAGTCGGTGACGGCTCGGGTGACCGCGCCGAGGGTGTCGCGTCCGCGCAGCGCGGCGGGCCGGATGCCGGGGTGGATGAGCGCCCGAAGTTCCTCCGGATCGGCGGTCCAGCCGGAGGCGAGGACCACGCCGTCGGCGTCCACGATGGCGGTGAATGGACCGGCGGGTGTCGCGACGGTGGCGTAATCGGCTGTGACGGTATGGGTTTCGGAGCTCACTGCGGGGTCCTCCGGTTGGCTTCGGCCGGGTGGGCGAGGGCGTGTTTCCACAGGTGCATGGTGAGGTAGGAACGCCACGGCGACCAGCGGGCGGTATCGGCAAGGTCGATGCCGAGCAGTCCCGCGCCGCGGCGCACGATCAGGTCGGAGTGTAGGAGCACGTCCGGATCGGCGAGCAGGCGCATCGTGACGTAGTCCGCGGTCCAGGGGCCGACCCCGTCCAGGGCCAGCAGGTCGCGGCGCAGTTCACCGGCGGTGCGGCCGGAGTGCAGCACCAGGTCGCCGGTGGCCAGCGCCTTGGCCGCGCCGACGATGGCCTCGATGCGCCGGCTCGGCCCGGTCAGTACCTCCGAGCCGCGTTCGGCGATGGCCTCGGCGGTGGGGAACAGATGGGGGATCGGCCCGGCGATGGTCTCGCCCAGGCCCTGTACCAGTCGCGCAGTGTGGGTGTTGGCCGCGGCCACCGAGATCTGCTGCCCGATCATGGTGCGCAGCAAAAGCTCCGGGCCGTCCAGGCAGCCGGGGACCCGGATGCCTGCGGGTAGTACGGCGCCTGGAAAGCCCGGGCGCGGTGGGCTTCCCGCTATTCCGGTGGCCATGGCCTCGTCGATCCCGATGGGATCGGCGTCGAGATCCAGAAGGTGCCGGATGCGGGCCACGGTCGGCGCGAGGTCGCGCATGTCCTGCAGCGACAGCGACGCCCGCACGTGACCGGGCTGGATGGACAGCCGAATGGTGGTGTGGCCGTGCGGTGTTCGCAGGCTGCGGCTGTAGACGCCGTTCTCCCACAGCTCCAGCCCCGGGACGGTGTGGGCGGACAGGAACCATTCCAGCCACGACTTGTCCAGCGGTTCGCGATAGGGGAGTCGCAGCGTGAGCAGCCCGTTGGTGGCCGGGAGGGTGTCGCCGTTGCGGCGCCGGGATTCCTCGCGCAGCGTGGTCGGGCTGACCGCGAACACCTCGCGCACGGTGTCGTTGAACTGCCGGATGCTGGCGAATCCGGCCGCGAACGCGATGTCCGACATGGGCAGCCGGGTGGTCTGGATCAGCAGCCGGGCGGTGTGCGCGCGGTGGGCGCGTGCCAGTGCCAGTGGGCCGGCGCCGAGCTCGCTGGTGAGTACCCGGGTGAGCTGGCGCTGGGAGTAGCCGAGGGCATCGGCGAGGGCGGGCACGCCGCCGCGTTCGATGACCCCGTCGCCGATCAGGCGCATGGCGCGTGAGGCCAGGTCCGCGCGGGTGTTCCACAGTGGTGAGCCGGGCGCGGCGTCGGGCAGGCACCGGCGGCAGGCTCGGAAGCCGTGCTGCTGTGCGGCGGCCGCGGTGGGCAGGAAGGTGACGTTGGTGCGCTTGGGGGTGATGGCCGGACAGGAAGGGCGGCAATAGATTCCGGTGGTGCGCACCGCGGTCACGAACTGCCCGTCGAACCGGGCGTCCCGGGTTGCCACGGCGCGGTAGCAACGCTCGAAATCCAAGTCGTTCGCACTCACGCATACCACCATGTCAGTCCCGGCCGACCTCTGCTAGCGGGTATCGGACATGGATGTTGGCGGAAAACCGCCACTCGTGTCAACAGCAGCGATTTGCCGGGTTCTTGGCGGCGGCCGCATGGCGATCGCGCCAATACTGGCGCTCGCTGGGAATCTCGCATCCCGGGTGGTGCAGCCGCAGGTGATCGACGTAACGGGCGTAGTCGTTGCCGCCGAGGATCGAGTTGAACCACCAGGCAACGGCTTTCACGGACCGGACGAGGGCGAGCCCCGCCCGCCGCAGCGGACCTGCGGCGGGCGGGGCTTCGGGGGTACTCATCGGCGCGCTAATGACTGCTCACCGTCGCCGCGCCCGGCGCGCGGATCTTGCCCTCGGCGATCAGGGTGTCCCATTCCTGCTGGACCTCCTTCTCCGCGTTGGTGGCGAGGAAACCGCTGGGGCCGAAGATCGTCGACGGCACCTCCGGCGATTCGGTGGTCTCACCGCCGCCCTCGCGGATGGCTCGCAGGCAGACCCAGACGCCGACCAGCGCCACGATCAGCACCATCACCGCGAACACGATGGAGAGCGTGCCCTGGATGAAGGTATTGCGGATGATCTTGTCCATATCGTGGATCTGCTGATTCAGCGCGGCGACGTCCTTGACGCCCTTCGGCAGCTGCCCCGAATCGCGTGCGGCGATGTAGGCGTTCTGCTTGTCGACGGTGTTGTAGTGCAGCGTCCAGTAGCCGATCTTCGGGTCACCGGAGAAGATCTTCTGGAACGAGGCCGTCATGGTGACGATGAGGTCCCAGACCAGCGGAAGCGCCGGAATCCAGGCCCATTTCACGAGACCCTTCTTGACCACGATCACCAGCACCACCGTCAGCGCGATCGCGGCCAGCAGCTGGTTGGAGATGCCGAACAGCGGGTACAGGGTGTTGATGCCGCCCAGCGGGTCGGTGACACCCATCAGCAGCACCGAACCCCACGCCGCCACGACCACGCCGGAGCAGACGAACACGCCCGGCCACCACGACGGATCCCGGAACTTCTTGGCCACCCCGCCCAGGTTGCCCAGTGAATCCGAGAGCATGAACCGCGCGACACGGGTGCCGGCGTCGATGGTGGTGAGGATGAACAGTGCCTCGAACATGATGGCGAAGTGGTACCAGAACGCCTTGAGCGAGGTACCGCCGATGAACTTGTGCATCACCTCGGTCATGCCGATGGCGAGGGTGGGCGCGCCACCGGTGCGCGAGAAGACCCGGGACTCACCGACGCCCTGCGCCATGTCGTTCAGGTACTTCGCGTCGATCGGGCTGCCGCCCACACCGAGCTTGTTCACGCTGTCGGCCGCGGCCTGCGCCGAGGTGAGGCCGGGGCTGTTGATGGCGAAGTACAGGTGCTGATCCAGGATCGACGCCGCGATGATCGCCATGACCGCCACGAACGACTCCATCAGCATGCCGCCGTAGCCGATCATGCGCGCCTGCGACTGCTTCTCCAGCAGCTTCGGTGTGGTGCCCGAGGACACCAGCGAGTGGAAGCCGGACAGCGCGCCACAGGCGATGGTGATGAACAGGAACGGGAACAGGCTGCCCGCGAAGGACGGACCGTTGCTGTTGGACGCGAACTGGGAGACCGCGGGGGCCTGCAGTACCGGCATGGTGACCAGCACGCCGATGGCCAGCAGACCGATGGTGCCGATCTTCATAAAGGTGGACAGGTAGTCGCGCGGAGCCAGCAGCAGCCACACCGGCAGCACCGAGGCGATGAAGCCGTAGATGATCAGCATCCAGGCGATGGTGGTGCCCGACAGCGTGAACAGGTCGCGGCCCCAACCGGATTGGGACACCGGGTTGCCGAGCAGAATCGCCGCCAGCAGCAGCACGAAGCCGAACAGCGACACCTCGCCGACCTTGCCGGGCCGGAAGAAGCGCAGGTACAGGCCCATGAACAGGGCGATCGGGATGGTCATCGAAATGGAGAACACACCCCACGGGCTGCCGCCCTCGAGTGCGCCGGTGGCCGGATTCTTGGTCGCGGCAAGGGCATTCACCACAACGATGCCCAGCACCGCGAGCAGGATCATCATGATCACCAGCACCGCGATGATGGCCGCGACGCCGCCGACCACGCCGAGCTCGTCGCGCGCCATCTGGCCCAGCGACCGGCCGCGGCGCTTCACCGAGGCCCACAGCACCAGGTAGTCCTGCACCGCACCGGCCAGCACCACGCCGACGATGATCCAGATGGTGCCGGGCAGGTAGCCCATCTGCGCGGCCAGCACCGGGCCGACCAGCGGGCCGGCGCCGGCAATGGCGGCGAAGTGGTGGCCGAACAGGACCCGGCGGTCCATCGGCATGTAGTCCTTGCCGTTCTCCATCTCCTCGGCGGGAGTGGCGACGTCATCGCGCGGCTTGGTGATCCGGTATTCGATGAGCCGGGCGTAGAACTGGTACGCGAGTATGTAAGTGCAGAGGGCGGCGATGACGATCCACACCGCGTTCACGTTCTCGCCGCGCATGAAAGCGAGGATGGCCCAGGCGATTGCGCCGATCACGGCGATGACGAGGAAGATGCCCTTCTTCGCGGGCGTCATGGGCGTCCGGTCCACGACACCTACCGGAGGCAGGTCGGGATCCGTCCGGAGGTATTCGATGGTCGCCATGCGACAACTCTCCCTGCGGTACTGCGGCTTCTAACTTGAATGGTCACAACGTAGCCCAACCGACATGCGGGTGAACCGGCTTCGACCGGCTGTTCACCTGCTGTCGTATCGCCGGGTACGGGTGGCCCGGCGGACGCTGCGGCCGACCCGCGGGGGTGGTGCGGGCCGGCCGGATTCCCGCGATTTCGCGTGTTTGCCGCGTGTCGCAGGTTGCTCCCCGTATGCTGCCATGCTGGTTCGAGATCTGCGTCACTGTGGTCCTTTAGTTCGTTTAGTTCACGGAGATATATCTTTGGCGAGCGAATGGGCGGCCCGGCCCGGCGGAATGGATCGGCGTAGCCTGCTGCGCTCGGCCGCGCTGGCGGCGCTGCTGGCCGCAGGCGGCTGCGCGGGCGGGGGCGACGACGCGGTCACCTTCTTCTTCCAGGCGCGGCCCGAGGAAGCCCGGGCGCGGCTGCGCATCATCGACGAATTCCACCGGCGGCGACCGGATATCAGGATCCGCACCATCATGTCCGGGCCCGATCCCCTGCAGCATATGCTCACTTACTGCGCGGGCGGCAAATGTCCGGACGTGCTGATGGCATGGGAGCTGCTCTACGCCGGGCTCGCCGATCGGGGTGTGCTGGTGGATCTGCGCGAATTCCTGGACCGGGAGCCGGATTACGCCGCCCGGCTGCGGGCGGACGGGTTCGCGACACTGCGCGACACCTTCGTCTGGGACGGCGGGCAGTACGCGCTGCCGGAGCAGTGGTCGGGGGTGTTCCTCTATTACAACCGGAAGCTGTTCGCCGAGGCCGGGATTCGCCCGCCCACCCACTGGTCCGAGGCCTGGACCTTCGCGGAGTTCCTGGCGGCCGCGCGGGCGCTCACCCACCGCGACTCCGACGGGCGCACCGGGCAGTGGGGATTCGTGGACGCCTGGGTGCCCTATTTCTCGGCGGCCTGCTTCGGCATGAACAACGGCGCCGAATGGTTCAGTCCGCCGGTTCGGCCCACCAGCGTCAATCTCGGGGATCCGCGGTTCGCGGCCGGGTTCCAGTTCTATGCCGACCTGGCCGTGCGGTACCGGGTCGCGCCCAGTGTCGGTGACCGGCAGTCGATTTCGGCGCAGGATCTGTTCCGCAGCGGGCGGGCCGCCATGCTCATGGGCGGCCACTGGTTGTACTCGGAGTTCACCGGGCACGACGACCTCGACTTCGATGTCACGGTGCTGCCGGTCGGGCCGGACGGGGGCCCGGGCGCGATCACCGATATCGGAAGCACCGGACTGGCCATCGCGGCGAGCAGTCCGCGGCGCGAACAGGCCTGGGAATTCGTGAAGTTCGCGACCGGGCCCGAGGGACAGGCCATCATCGCGGAGTCGGGTCTGTTCGTACCGGTCCTGCGATCGGC
Source organism: Nocardia sp. NPDC101769 (assembly GCF_044766925.1). Classification (NCBI taxonomy): domain Bacteria; kingdom Bacillati; phylum Actinomycetota; class Actinomycetes; order Mycobacteriales; family Nocardiaceae; genus Nocardia; species Nocardia sp. NPDC101769. Next base: position 109,975 of record NZ_JBIWMX010000028.1, read on the forward strand.
CATGCAGTCACCGGGCTTCGCCGCGGCCCATCCGACGCTGCGCAATCTCGAGGTCTTCACCGAGGGGCCGGAGAATTCGCGTCCGCTGGCCGTGACGCCCGTGTGGGGCAAGGTGGAAGCGCTGCTCGAGCGCGGCTGCAATCGAGTGCTGCGGGGTGCGGCGACAGCGGATTCGCTGGGCGGGCAGACCAGCGCCGATATCGATCAGCTACTGCGGGCGGCGGTATGAGGGGTGGGCGGGTGTTGCAGCGGCGGCGGGCGCGCGCCGGAAGGCTTTTCGTGGCACCGAATCTGGCCGCCATCCTGGTGTTCCTGCTGTTCCCGCTGGGATTTTCGCTGTATCTGAGCTTCCACTCCTGGGATCTGTTCAGCCCGCCGCGTTTCGTGGGTGTGGCGAACTATCGGCGGCTGTTCTCCGAGGACCCGCTTTTCTATATCGCCCTGCGGAATACGGCCGTGTTCACGATCCTGACCCTGGTGCCGACGGTGGCGGTCAGCCTCGCGATCGCGGGGCTGCTGAATCGAAAACTACGCGGTGTCGGGGTGTTCCGGACCGTGGCGTTCCTGCCGCTGGTGGCATCGACCGTCGCCATGGCGGTGGTGTTCCGCTTCATCTTCGCCAGCGATGACGGGCTCGCCAATATCCTCCTGGGCTGGATCGGCCTCGGCCCGGTGCCCTGGCTGACCGATCCGCAGTGGGCCATGATCTCGCTGAGCCTGGTGACGGTGTGGAAATCGGTGCCCTTCGCCACCGTCATCCTGCTCGCGGCCATGCAGGGCGTCCCCGAAAATCTGTACGAGGCAGCGAAAATCGACGGCGCGAATGCCTGGCGCCGTTTCCGCTCGATCACCATCCCGCTGATCCGCGGCGCGCTCTCCTTCGTCCTTGTCATCACCGTCATCAACTCGGTCCAGGCCTTCGACCAGGCCTATGCCCTCACCGGCAGCAATGGCGGCCCCGAGACCGGCACCTACGTCCTGGGGATCATGCTGTTCCAGAACGCCTTCCGCTTCTACGAGGTCGGCTACGCGTCGGCCCTCGCCTGGGTGATCTTCGCAATCCTGCTGGCCTTCACCCTGATCCAGCAGTGGCTGGCCCGCCGATCCGAGGTGGAGTTGTGAGTCGCGGCGGAGTGGCGCGGCGCTTGGTCGCCGGGGTGCTGACCTACCTGGCGCTGATCGTGGTGGCGTGGTGCGCGCTGACCCCGATCCTGTGGTCCGTCTCGGCCTCCCTGAAGTCCGACGGTGAGCTGACCGACTCGGCACCGCTGCCGTCGCACCCCCAATGGTCCAACTACCGTGAGGCTTTCGACGCCATACCGCTCGGCCGCATGCTCTTCAACACCGTCGTCTACGCCGGCTGCGTGACCGCCGGCCAGGTCTTCTTCTGCTCTCTGGCCGGATACGCCTTCGCCCGCCTGCGTTTCCGCGGCCGCGAGGTTCTGTTCGTGGGCTACCTGGCCACCCTGATGGTCCCGCTCACCGTCACCGTCATCCCGCAGTTCCTGCTCATGCGGGCCTTCGGCTGGATCGACACCCCCTGGTCGATGATCGTTCCCGGTCTCTTCGGGAGCGCGTTCGGCACGTACCTGATGCGCCAGTTCTTCCGCACCCTCCCCATCGAATTGGAGGAAGCGGCCATTCTCGACGGCTGTACTCCGTGGCAGACCTATTGGCGAGTCCTGTTGCCCCACACCAAACCGGCGGTCATGGTCCTGGCGGTGCTCACCTGGATCACCGTCTGGAACGACTTCCTCTGGCCCCTGATCATGATTCAACGCAACGACTACGCGACCGCCACCCTGGGTCTCGTCCGGCTCCAGGGGCAGTACTCGACCAACTGGCCGCTGCTCATGGCCGCGGCCACGGTCATTCTGCTGCCACTGCTGCTGCTCTATGCGCTCGCTCAGCGCGCCTTTATCCGCGGCATAGCTCTCTCCGGCCTGGGTGGTCGCTGATACGCAGGCCGGTTGACGGTCGAGCATGCGCTCGGTACATGCTCGACCTACCGGTCAGCCGACCCGTGCCGCTTCGCGGCTGAGGATGCGTTCGCGTTGCTCTTCGAACCGGATGACGTCGCGACCGAGTTTCTCGAGGTACACGTCGAGTTCTTCGCGACTGCGTTCGCCGCGCGCGGTGAAATCGGTGCGCTTGAAGATGTTCCAGATGCGCAGGACCGGCAGCAGGACCTCGTCCAGATGCTGGCGCAGATCGTAGATTCCATGCTTGACCATCAAGACGCCGTTGCGACGCCAGTTCGGCATGCCGGTGCCCGGCATCGAGAAGGTCTTCGCGATCTTGGTCACCGACTCCATCGCCTGGTCGGGAGCGACGTCGAAGGCGGCACCGGTGATGTTGCGATAGAACATCATGTGCAGGTTCTCGTCGGCCGCAATGCGTTGCAGCATCCGTTCGGCGATCGGGTCGTCGCAGACCCGTCCGGTGCTGCGATGACTGACCCGGGTGGCCAACTCCTGAAAGGTCACGTACGCGACCTGATCGAGGACGCCGCTGAAGCCCTCCGGCGCGTGAACGCCGCGGGTCAGGTGCACCATCCGGTCGTTCTCCAGGGCGACGGGGTCGACAGCGCGGGTGCACACCAGGTAGTCCCGCATGGCGATCGCGTGGCGATTCTCCTCGGCGGTCCAGCGGCCGACCCAGGTGCCCCAGGCGCCGTCCTGGGAGAAGTTCTCGGCGATCACCCGGTGGTAGGAGGGCAGATTGTCCTCGGTCAGCAGATTCGTGATCATCGCGACCTTGGCGACCTGGGAGAGCCGTGACTGCTCGGGCTCCCAATCGTCGCCACCCATGGCCGCGAAGTTGCGCCCCTCGCTCCAGGGCACATAGTCGTGTGGACACCAGTCTTTCGCCGTGGACAGATGCCGGTCGATATTGGTCGCGACAACCGGCTCCAATTCCGTCAGTAACTCGAATTGCGTCAAGTCCCTAGCCATGCAGCGCCTTTCGGATTCGGTGGAAAAGCCACGGAACATACCGGCTGTTCATGCATCACTGACTGCGCGGCATCGCCGCGCCTACACCCTAGACGGACGATATGAGTTTGGTGGGTATCCGGCTTCATCAATCGGGCAGCTGAGACGAATTTGCCGCATTTGTGACGACGATCCCGATCGCGGTGTTCGTGCTGGTGGGATCGGGTGAGGAAGGCTCGTTAACGGCCTCCGCAGTTTGCGGATGGTGTGCGTGGCTATCGGTCTGTTTCGTGCGAGATGCGACGCGACCGGACAGAGCCGGCCTTCCGCTGCGGAGGTCGGTCGCCGCGGGTGCCCTGGATAATGCCACCGAGTGGTTCGACCACAGCGTGTACGCCGCACGACCGGGTGCCTCCGCGGCTTGACGAGCAACAGTTTCTTCTGGACGCCCGTGGTGCGCGAAGTGGCATTGCTCGGACACCGCAGCCTGCCCGTGGAACAGAAGTCATGTTGGCATCCCATGGGCCGTCGGCAGTGGCTGTTCGTGCCGAGTTCCATGCGCTCGTCCAGATATGGCCCACCCTGTCGGCTGAGCGTCGACGCATCCGCGATTGATTCGCTGAGCAGTAGTGCAGCGACGGCCTCCGGGGCCTCGTGCATAGCGTCGTGGCCGGTTGGGAGGTCGTGGACCTGCCAACCAGGATCGGCTTGGAGTCGAGTGCGGAGTTCGGCGAACGGCGTCCTGTCCTCCCACCCCGAGCAGTAGATGAACTCCCGACGGGGGACATGGGCGAGCGTGCCCGTGAGCCGGATCGTCTGCAGGAACGAGGCGAGGGGATGGGGACGGCGGCGGGGATCGCCGCCCTCCGGCGGCCGGACGGCATAGCCGGTGCTCGCAGCGCCGACAGCGAACGCCTGCCGGTAACGCTCGGTCGTTGCAGACCAGCATGATTCGCCGTCGCGCGGGACGTACGCGTCGAGATGCACCAGTCGCGAGACCCGGCCGCGGGCGCGGTCGGCGGCAGCGGCGATCACCATCCCGCCGTAGCTGTGACCGACCAGCGTCGCGCCGGTGATGTGGGCCCGATCGAGAAGCTGCAATACGTCGTCGGCGTGCGTGCCGAGGTTGGCGGTCGCGACCGTCACGTTGTCGTCCTCCGGCCGCAGACCGGTCAGGGTCAGGGCGTGAACGGTATGACCGGCCCGCTCCAACAGCGGAACTACCGCCTCGAACGACCAGGAGCCGTGCCAACCGCCGGGCACGAGCACGAACGTCGCCACGCGTTTCTCCTTCTCTCTCGAGCCGCGACAACGAGGCACGCTGCCTCGATGGCATGCGGTTCGGTCGGGCGCTCTGCGCGACTGAAGACCAATCCGCGTGCAAGACAGTGTCACCAGGTCACGATGTGGCCGGCTACCGATCAGATGCCAATTGATGCCCGTTCGCCGCCAACCTTGCCAGAATGTCGTTGTCGGGCAGATGTCGGTGAGTGGACCGTGAATGCCTGCCGGAAGCGGAGATTCGGCGCTTCTTTATCGCAACTGATCGAAACGACCTGAGAGGCAAGAACAATGAGCGCCGACCCGAAGACCGACAACTCGCCCGCCACCGTCCTCGCCCCGGCCTGGCGCGAGGTCCTATCGGCATCGCACCGCGCGCTCGCCGAGGTCGTGGCCGGTGTGGGTGCGGACCAGTGGGACAACCCCACCCCGTGCTCGGAATGGACTGTGGCGCAGGTGGTCCAGCACGCGGCCGGTGATCAGCTGGCCTACGCCAAGTTCCTCGGCATCGGCGACGGCCCGGCCTGCAACCCGTTCGAGCCCTCGGGCCGCATCGACGGCCGCGCGGTCGAATTGGTCTCCGCCGCAATCGAACCCACCGCCACCGCCTGGGCCAGCGTCACCGACGGCACCGAGACCGTGCCCACCCCGCTGCCGCACGGCGAGCTCCCCACCCCGGTGGCCGCGGTCATGTGTGCGCTCGACGCCGCGGTGCACGCCTGGGACATCGCCATCGGCACCGGGCAGCCCTCGCCGCTCACCGACGAGCTGGCCGGGCACCTGCTCACCGCCGCCCGCGGCCTCGTCGAGCCGCTGCGCGACTACGGCGTCTTCGCGCCGGTCGTCACCGAGCTGCCCGCTACCGGCACCCCGGTGGCCGACGAACTGCTGGCCTACCTCGGCCGCAACCCGCGGGCCTGACGGACCGGCCCCCGGACCTGCGGTGACGGAGCGAGCCGCCGGTCCGGGTAGACTCCCACTCTCGTGAGTCTCACCCTCGGAATCGTCGGCCTGCCCAACGTCGGAAAGTCGACGCTGTTCAACGCTCTGACGCGCAATGACGTGCTGGCCGCGAACTACCCGTTCGCCACCATCGAGCCGAATGTCGGTGTGGTGCCGCTGCCGGACCCGAGGTTGAACACGCTGGCCGGCATCTTCGGCTCCGAGCGCCTCGTCCCCGCGGTGGTGTCGTTCGTCGACATCGCGGGCATCGTGAAGGGCGCCTCCGAGGGCGCGGGCCTGGGCAACAAGTTCCTCGCCAATATCCGTGAGGCCGATGCCATCTGCCAGGTGGTGCGCGTCTTCGCCGACGACGACGTGATCCACGTCGACGGCAAGGTGGACCCGCTGTCCGACATCGAGGTGATCGAGACCGAGCTCATCCTGGCCGACCTGCAGACCCTCGAGAAGGCCGTGGTCCGCCTCGACAAGGAAGCCAAGGTCAAGAAGGACCGCAAGCCGGTCGCCGACACCGCCAAGCAGGCGCAGGAGATCCTCAACAGTGGCAAGACCCTGTTCGCCGCGCGCGACCAGCTGGACACCGACCTGCTGAAGGAACTCTCGCTGCTCACCATCAAGCCGTTCCTCTACGTCTTCAACGCCGACGAGTCGATCCTCACCGACGAGGACAAGAAGGCCGAGCTGAAGGCCGCCGTCGCTCCCGCCGACGCGGTCTTCCTGGACGCCAAGGTCGAGGCTGAACTGCTCGAGCTGGACGAGGAATCCGCCCTCGAACTGCTGGAGTCCATCGGCCAGACCGAGCCGGGCCTGCACGCCCTGGCCCGCGCCGGCTTCCACACCCTGGGCCTGCAGACCTACCTCACCGCCGGTCCCAAGGAAGCCCGCGCCTGGACCATCCACCAGGGCGACACCGCCCCCAAGGCCGCCGGTGTCATCCACACCGACTTCGAACGCGGCTTCATCAAGGCCGAGATCGTCGCCTTCACCGACCTCGTCGAGGCCGGCTCCATGGCCGCCGCCAAGTCCGCCGGCAAGGTCCGGATGGAAGGCAAGGACTACGTTATGGCCGACGGCGACGTCGTCGAATTCCGAAGCGGAGTAGCCTCACCGTCCAAGAACAAGTAATAGCAAATGGGCTGGTGAGAGGCCCGAGCTAGCTGAGCCCCATCCGGAATCTGGATGGGGCTCAGTCGTTTCCATGGTCGCAGGCACCGCAGCGTGGCCGTTACGAACCGCGCGCCATGCGGCAATGTAGTGCGTTCTGAACGGCCAGTACTCGGTTCAGAATCCGTCGAGGCCGAGGACTTTCGCACGGTAGGCGAGCGCGCCCATCGCTCAGTGAATCCTTGGTCTCGCCTCTGTCCCCGCAGCGTCACGCACCGCCTTCACCGCTCGATCCGAAGACCCTCGTGCCGCGAGTGCGGAACGGCGCCCGCTGGCGATCATCAGCTCTGTCGCTGTCGATCGGTGAGCACGCGATCATCGGGGCCGGCGTGTCAGGCCGAGCTCCGCATCGAGGTAGGCCAGGGTCGGGTCATCGGTTTGAGCTTCTGCGGTGAAGGTCAGGTCTCGTGGGTCGGCCACGTCGAACACGTCGCGCAGGGTAGTGACCGTGCGTGGCACGAGTCCGCGCAGCCTGAAATCGCTCCAGGTTCGTACAGGTTCGGAATTCCACATCGGGTATTCCTCGCCCCCGCCTTCGATCGGTTCCCACTCCCAGCCGAGTTCGCCCATCTGCTGCCGCAACTGGGTGCGATCGCGGGGTGTGGCGGGTCCCACCAGAGTGACGTTGTGGATGCGGAACTGGTTGGCGAACTCGACGATGGTGTATTCGGGATCGGTGTTGGGAGCGTGCAAACTCAGGATCCCGCCATACGGCAAGGTGTTGATCGCCCATTCCAGCCGTTCGGCGAAATCGTCCCAGCTCGTGGGGGTTTGGCCAGCATTGCGGTGTGTTGGGCGATCCGGAGCCACTGCGGTCAGTTTCTGAGATAGGCAATGCAGGGCATCCTCGGGTCCGGCGAAGTTCGAGACGCTGTAGCGCAATCGTTGTGGGCAGGCGCCCCAGCCGTCGCGGAAGATCTCCACGAGAGCGGCAGCCACCTCCTCACGAAACGTGTCGGCAACCGTCCACGCCGTCGAGACTTGACACACCGCTGTGTCGCCCGCATCCTCGAAGACCGAGGACGGCCCCCACATCGGTCGGTGATCTGCGCGAATCACCTCCCCGGTAGGCAGAATCAACGTCCCGACATTGGTCGTGCGATGTGTCCGGAGGATATCGACCAACCGCTGCCTCGCCTCCGGATCGTCCGGTAACGCAACCATGACTTCGACACCGCCGGTGTCGCAGAACAGCACTCGATAACCGGTCTCGACATCACGGATCTGGAGCAGTGCACCCTCGTGCTCGCCTGGAGGGTACGGATACAGATACTGCGGCAACTCCTCGAGCAACTGTTCCCAATTGTGGTCGACCACGTTTCCCCCATCCCTATATTCCTGGACCGAAACTCGTTCCAGGACAACATAACGAAACCGACCGACATCGCAGCCTTACGCTCATCGGCATGAGCGCGCACTTCAGCTCGCTAGAGCCAGCCGCAGCGGGCGAGGGTGGAAGGTGTTGCCGCGGCCGGGCCCGTTCTTGCAGCGCACTACCCATACCGTTGCAGTCCGGGCCTTCTCGACCCCGGATCAGGCTTGGCCTGACCTACCCCAATCCTCGGGCATCTCAGTCTCGGGTCTCGCGGATTTCGAGCCAGTGCCCTGGCGCGAAGTATCGAATGTCCTCGTCCGTAGGCAAGATCTGAAGCACCCCGCTGTCGAGGAGTCTGAAGGTCCCGGCCTCGAAGGTCAGTTCCGTGGGCTGATCCTGGTGGGCGAGAGTCACGGTGAACGGCACATCGGGCTCGTCGAGCAGGGTATCGGCGTCGCGGACCGTGACGTGGCCTTGGTCGTTCACTTCGAGAAGAACCGCGTCGTTGGAGTACGCGAATACGGACCCCAGAATGCCGCGCACCAACGTCTCGGCCTTATCCGAGGAATCCAGTCTGGCCAGGCACGTATGTTCCGGCCCCAGACTCCCATCTCCGTCTTGCCACCACCGGCCCGAGGGCGTCGTCAGATCCGCAATGACATCGGTGGTCCCCGCCGGTATCCCGGTGCCCGAAACCTTCGAAGCTCGGATGCGAACGATCTGGTCTGCTCGCACCCACCCGCGCTCTCCGCCTGCCTCACGCCGTGTGCTGATCCACAGATTCCCCATCACAACATTGTCATCGGTGAATCGCTCTGCCGCAGTTGCTTTCTCGCAGATCCAGCCGCACCTGGCCGTGTAACTCCGTTGTGGAAAGGCATTGCGTGGACGGCCTTAGCCGACAGCGTGGCATCGGCGCGCACACTTAATTCGGCATTAACGCGCACTTGAGTCTGCTAGAGCCAGCTGGATTGAGCGTGTGGACCTGGTTGGCTCAGTGGCCGGCGGGGAGCGTGACTACCTTTGGGCCGCTGCCGAGGCTTTGGGCGAAGAGTCGTTCGTTGTTCTCCGGGCCGATGCCAAGTGACGCGCCGGTGGCCTTCGTGACGTCGATGCCGTAGCCGTTGCGGGGCACGGTGAAGCCGAGTCCGCGGTAGAAGTGTTCGAGGTGGCTTCGGTCGGCGGGGAAGGAGCCGTACACCAGGTGTACTTGGCCGCGCTGGAGCTCGTCGAGCGCGAACTGGACCAGCGTCGCGCCGACAGCCTTGCGCTGGTATTCCGGTTCTACGGCAACGATTTCGAGCTTCATCAGCCGCACGAGGGTCTGCATCTGGACCGCGGCTCCGAACACTGCGACGCGACCGATCACGCTGAGTTGAGGTCGGGCGACGAGGCCGCCGATGACATGGTCACAGACTCGGGCCGAGAGCACGATGCTGCGTGTGGTGATAGTCGCCTCCGGGCTGTAGGTGGAGCTCACGTCCACCAGGACGTCGGCGAAGTCCGGCCGCATCGCGATTCCGAGTCGCTTCTTGCGGCACGCCTTCACCAGCGACTGGCCGCTGCGACCCAGCGGCGTGTTCGATACATCCACGGCCGTTGCCCACCGGTCGAAGTTGCGTTCGATGTCCCGCGCGGAGGCGTGGCCGATCTCGACGGTTTGTTTCGATGGTGTCCCCATCTACGAATTGTGGCGCAGGACAACAGTATTCGCTGGCGTCTTCCGGTACTACTCGGAATCGACGACGGCGTGTGCGGCAAGAGGTTATTCGGCTCCGGAACGTGAAGCCAGCAGCTAGCAGGGTGTTTTACGTGCAGAGATGCGATGTCGACGTAGTCGAGTTCCGAAGCGGATTAGCGTCTGCGAAGAAATAGGGCAGCGCTTGCATCGCTGCTGGTAGAGACTCTGCTGAGCCCCCATCCGGAATCCGGGTAGGGGCTCAGTCGTTTCGCCGGCGGCCGCGCGCTGGCCGGTTCGGTCAGCGCGGTATGCGGCACGTGCGGACGTTCGTCATGAGTCGAACCATTGAGTGGGTTTCGTTTGTAATCGTCTGTGCCGGGTGGGTTGCCTGAGATTTTGCCGATTTCGATTCGTCGGGGACCTTGTCGTCCTTTCGCTCCTGAGTCGAGCCGTAGAAGTCGATCTTGCCGTTCGTCTCGGTTCGGATGAGCCGGTACCCGACCTCGGTCGGATCCTCGTTCATCACGGTATCGAGCATGCCGTGGTTTTCGGGATTCACAGCAGAGCGCGTCGTTTGGTCGCCACCTTCTCTGACGTGCCACACTCTGACCGTGACCGACACTGATGGCGTGGCGGAAGACGGACCTGGCCTGCCCAAGAACCCTAGTGGGAGTGGTGGCGACAGCTCGAAGATGAAACGCGGCGTTAAGAAGGCTTTGGTCTGGGTCGTAGGCGTGCTATCTGCCGTCTTGATTGCTACGCTGACCGGAATTAGCGGGAAGGTATCGGATAAATTTTGGTCACCTGATAAGCCTCCGGCTCTCCCTGCGAGTACCGATCTTCGATTCTATCGGCCGTTTGCAGAAGACGGACGCTTGTCGCCTCGCCTAAAAGTTGTCAAAACTTTTGACAGTGGGTCATGTCAATACGGCTGGAGAAGTTCTGATCCAGATTCTCTTCGCTGCTCTATTAAAAACTATCAGATAATGGATCCCTGCTGGACCTCAGGTGCGATCACAGTTTGCCCGCTAAACCCATGGGATGTGGAAGTTATCGTATTGAACGGTGGCCAGATGCCGAGCAAGTCGGAACGACCTAGTGTCGAATTTTGTCAGGACTGCGCTAAGGCATGGGCACTTGAGGTAGTTGATCCGCAGAACCCGAGGACGACCCTGCGCTGCGTATTAATTTCCGGGGCTACCTGGTCTGCCTCTTATGGTCGGATGAATTGGGAATGCTTTGACGGCAGCAAAAACGTAGGTTCCGGGTGGGGTTCTCTAATGCAGGAGACGAGTGGCCCTTGGAAGATCCATTACGTTCCAGAAGGCGGCGGTGAGGGCCGAGATATCCTGGTCAAAACGCTATGGCGTTAATTGACTGCTCAAGGGCCTCCGCTGAAACACATTGGTGCCGCACCGACCGAATGCCCGGACGAGATGGCCGTGGCGGCATCCCGCGAGGCGGCACGCGGTCCATCCGAGGGTCGACCGGCTCTCCCTAAGCACATGGCGTTGTGGGCCCGAGCAGTAGATCGGTGTAGGTGGAACCCCGTAGCTCGGCGTCTGGACGAGCTGGTCGTTGTCGAGTGCGTTGATGTTGGGCAGCAAGGTGTTTCGTTGCCGGGTTGGTGTGCACGGCTCCGCGCGGGTGACTCGCGTCGCACGTCTGTGGGTAGAGGTCAAGAGGGTCGAGTTCCCAAGCGGATTAGCCTCTGGGAAGACGTAGTCCAGCGCGGGTATCGCTGCTGGTAGGGCGGCCCGCGAGACCCCGAACGCGCAGGCGACATGTTGGGAGGTGGCTCGGGACAGCTTCGGGTTTTCGGGCCATCCTCAGAACTGACTCGCGATCCAGGCCTTGGTGCTGGGGGTGTGCGGGAGTTTGCCGCCGATGTTCTTTCCGGCGAGAGTGCGCCGGACCGAATACATCTTGGGCAGCACCAGGGCGCTGTCGGCGATCGACCAATATGACTGGCAGCGGCCACTCTTGGGCACATAGTCGCACCAGGCGGTGCCGACATCGCCGATCTGGCTGAGGGCGGCGGCGACTGGCGGTGACACCTGGAGTACGCCGTCGCCGTTGGGGTCGGTGGCAATCTCGACCAGCTCGTGGGAGAACACAGTCATGATGTAGTCGAGCGTGCCGTCGTTGCCGACCCACAGCCGGTAGGCGGGGTCGTTGTCGACATCGCCCAGGTCGTAGTCGTGCCAAGTGAAGTGGGCGTTGTCGCCGTTTATCGAAGAGACCGTGCCCGGGGGTAGCGGTTGCGGATCGAGCCCGGGCAACCCGGCGAATTGGGAGTTCGCGGGCAGGATGACCGCGTAGATGTTCGGGTAGTTGTCGTCAGGTTCCGGGAGCCGGTCGTCATCGAGCAGGTCGCTGACCAGCTTGTTCACGTCGGCGTCGGTGAACGCCACCCCCGGTTCGCGGTCGGCCACGTAGGTGCTGCCCCGCAGATCGCCGCGATGCACACCGTATTGCGCCAAGTAGCTCATGTACGGGCCCGCCAGCAACCCCTTGACAGCGTTCTCGACCTCCTTCGTGAGCGGGTTACCCGTCCACCAGCCACCCCAGAAGATCAGGTTCACATGCGGATGGGTGAGTTTCTGGCCGGTACCCAGCGTGAAAGCGGTGCCCGCCGCGACCGGGCTGCCACCGGTGTTCGGGTCCGTCAGCTCCTGGGTCGCGGCCGTGCAATTTTCCGTCACGTACACCAGGCCCGTCGGAGTGTCCGGGAAGGTGTAATAGCGGCCCTTCATTGCAGGCACACCAAGATCGGGAGCAGACCGGTTCCGGTGTCGAGGTCGGCCAGGGCCTTGCCGAGTACGGTGCCAGCCGCGTCGAACGGATTCGCCTTCATGGCGTGTCCCGGGGTCGCGGACGTGGTGAGCAGGTCACCGACCTCAACCGGATACGCGCGCGCGTCGACCTTGCAGTACACCTTGCCGATCAGCGCCAGTGGCGCGCTATACGCGGAGCCGGTGCTGCGGCTGTCGAGTATCACGCCCGGACGAAACCGGCCTGCGCCGGAAACGACACCCGCCACACGCTTGTCGTAGGGGGTATCACTACGACGTAGCGCACCGTCACGATCAAGGACTACAACGTCCCCAGGTTCGATCTGATCCATCGATGGGAACAGTTCGGCGCAGTCGGCCCCTGGCACGAAGATGTCGCCGTTGACCACCAAGTTGTTGTCGATGCGGACATTACCCTTGAACCAGCCCGAATCTCCGGTGCGCGAATAACCGAAGACCCCGGGACCCTCCTCGCTAGCACCGAAGACCCCTGCATTGGTGGCGTCCGGTAAGCCCGCGATCCATTCCTCTAGATGTGGGTCTCCATGGGTACCGAACACCCCACAGTCCCGCTTCGATAGGCCGACAACGCCGGCTCCGAATCCCTCCGCGGTTCCCTTCACGCCCACTCCGACCCCGTTCTCATTCGAGCTGACGCCGACCACACCGGAGGTGGACTGGACGCCAGTGGTTTCCCCGATGATGCCGTCACCTTCGGACCCGCCGATTAGTGCGGGCTCGCCTGCTCCGGTATTGCTCGTGAATTTCGCCATCACAACCATCCTTCGCCAGATCTGTTCGGGCGGATACGATCTCGTCGCGGAATGCGGTCGGCTATCCGCGTTTCAGCGGCGGGCGATTCTGCGGAGGGTCCGGGATCGGGGCATCGCAACTGGCCACCCCGTCGAACTGCACGCGCGCCCACACGGCCTGGTGCTTCCCGTCGCCGGCTCGGATGCAGAACCACAGGCTGGCCAGGCCCTGCGTGGAGTGGTCGAGTTCCTCGGCGCCCAGCGGTGTCAGCACGAGCAGGTCGCCGACGTTGCCTTCGCAGGGCAGCGTCGACTGCTTGTAGTTCGGTTGGATGTTGATCTCGTCGCGCACAGTGGTTCCTTATCCGAGCGGTACGGCACCGAATGTGGAAAGGGGGCGGCGAAGAAGATCAGCCGCAGCTTCGAAAACCACTAGATCACCGGAAATTCTAGCTTATGGCCCCATTCCAACACGCGATTCCGAGGGTACCGACCTCAGCGGTGAGGCGCGCCGATCCTGCCATCGCAACCCCCCGCGGTGGTGTCGAAATTTCGTGACCACAAACATCCCCGCCCCACGGGCGGGGATGTTTCGCGATCAGACGACTACTACGCAGGCGGCCCCCAAAACTTGGGTGCCGGGCACGACGAGGGCGCCGATGCAGAGCGGAAGTGCCTATCGGCTGCCCCCGAGTGTAGGCAGCAGCGTCAAAAGCGCAGGCTCGGCCTGCACGGGGGAGGCCGGCTCGGAGATGTTCGCCTCCAAGCCCCGGCCGCCGCCGTTGCCGACGCACTCGGATTCTCTGCCCGCTACCAGACCCAGGGCTGGGCCGAGGCAGGCGGCAGCTGGACGACCTACTCCACCTGGGACGCCAGCCACGAGTCGTCACAGATGAGATGGGGCCGCCGGCGGGCGGATCAGTGGGGGCGTGTGCAGAGGTTATTCGGCTTCGGAACGCGAGTCGCGTGCTGACCACTGCGTTTGACGTGCAGCGATTGGATGTCAATGGGGTCGAGTTCCGAAGCGGATTAGCGTCTGCGAAGAAGTAAGGCAGTGCGTGTATCGCTGCTGGTAGATACTCTGCTGAGCCCCCGTCCGGTGTCCGGGCGGGGGCTCTGTCGTTCCGCCAGCACGGCCATCTGGCCGGTTCGATCAGCGCGGTATGCGGCAAAGTAGTGCGTTCGTCTCACGGACTGGCTACATGCTGCCGCGGATCATGCGGCCATCGACGTCGACCTCGCCGCGCTGGTCGGCCAAGGCCGGGTCACGCGTGCACAGCAAGTCGGTGGCTCGCTCGGCAGATACGAGCCTGTAGGTCTCGGCGAAATCATCGACACCGGGTTGGCCGATGATCTGAAGTGCATAGATGACAGGAAAGACCAGCTTCGACGGGTCGACGCCATGATCGTTGGGGTAGTCGGTGGGAACTCCCGTCGCCGGAGCCAAGCGGTAGCCGGTGAAGTCGGTGGCGCTCAACGCCTTCGCGAGAGGTTCGGTCACCCCGAGCAAGCCACCGATCCCTGATGCGAACAGTTCGGGGCTGCTTCGCCACTTCGCTACTGGCGGGGGTCGGTTGATGATTGCTGCGGCTTGCTGACCAGGTGTGAATGCCATGTCGGTAGGTGCCATTCCCGGACCAACTCTTCGTAGATCCTGCTCAGATTGGCGGCCGTGGCGAAGGTGGTCTGGATCTCGATGCCAGCCATGATCATCTGGATGTCGTCGAGTGGTTGCCGGTACGAAGGCAGCAGCTCACGCAGCGCCACGAATCGGGCTTGGGCATCGTGCAAGACGAACCAGCCTCCACGATCGATGGGTCGCCAGATGTCGAGTCTGAGGTTCGAGGAGACGAAGTACTCGACCCTGGCCAGGATGTGGTCGGGTAGCGGGCTCGGCCCCTCAGCGATCTCGTGTCTGTAGTGGTCCAGATCGTCGAGTAGATAAAGGATCTCGTTGTGCTGGTAGTTGAAGGTATTGAAGGCCGAATACAGCTTTGATCGGCGAGCGAGCAACCAGAGGTAGTTGATGCTCGCATCATCGCGGTCCAGTACGTTCTGCGTGGGCACATGGATTGTTACTGTCGTTTGCGAGGCAAAGTCAGGGTTACCGGGTAGTAGAACTCTGGAAATGTAGTCGTTGAGGCACACGTAGTAGACGAGCCCGGTATCCATTGTCGCGACACACAGCAGCACGGGCGTGGCGTTGCCCATCGCCTCGATCGTGAGGACCTCATCGACATCTAGGACGCAGGGCAAGACCTCGATCTGGGCGGACTCGCCGCCGCTCGCCTGCTTCGGCCGGTACTTGGAGACGTTCCTACGTTCACAGAGTGTTATCGTCCGAAACGTCGACGTCGCACGGGATTTCACCTGGACGAACAGGTGCTCTCCGAGAGTGTCGGCGCTTTTTCTGCTTTCGTCGGTCCAGTCGAAGACCTCGACGTGCAGATCGATCCCGAAATCGGCGCTGATCTTGCGGGTCAACCACTGCCGTGGAAACGCCGCCGCGACCAACTCCTCGCCAGAGTCCCCCTGCATCTGGTTCAGGCTGCGCCGCTTGCGATGCGCGATCCGCCCGCGCTCAGATCCAGCCACGTTGGCAAGTAGTCCTATCTACACCGAGGGCGTGCACTCGTCCGCGCGCGCAGCCCGCGGGACGGGCAGCAGTCAGGGCAACGCACGCGAAGTCGGTCGAGTTTAGCTGTCGCCTCCGGGGTTCTGGTCGGTCAGGTGAGGTCGACGGCGCGGCGGCCGCCATAGTCCGAGGCCCACAGGTGCGCGCCCAGCGCAGCCGCACAGTCGACCGCAGCAGTTTGGCGCTGGGTGCTGTGGAATTCGTCGGCCAGCGACGCACGATCTTCCGCGAGGTCACTCACCGGAGCCGCCTTCTCACTGGCTGCTGAACATCGTGTAATCGGCAATAGCGGACGTTCTGAACCACAACAGGTTCCGGCCGCCGGCACCCCGCGCTGGCCGGTTCGGTCAGCGCGGTATGCGGCAATGTAGTGCGTTTGCAGAATCGTCGGCTCAGCCTCAGAGGATGAGTGTGTGGACGATGGCTCGAAGCCGAGTGTGCCGGTCGCCGGGCAGGGCTTGCGGACCTGCGAGATGCTCGGTCCAAGCCTGCAATTGCGCTGCGCCACAGAACATCAAGCATGTCTCGTTCGCCAGGTGTGTCAGTTCACCCAAGCGCGGCTCTGCACCGCTCGCAGGCATGGGTCTTGTCGGGGAACCACAGGTGGCGCATCACGCAGACCTGCTCTTCGGGGATGCCCTATCTGTCACTCTCGTCCGAGACATGGTGATCAAGTAGTTCTCTGACGATGTGGGCGAGATCGGAAGTTGTCGAGCGTGACGTTGAGCGTTGCTGACCTGGGCACCGGGGATGATGGTGCGGTGTCGGGCAAGAAGAAAAAGGGGCCTCGGGCCGATCGCCCGAAACGGCGGAGTTTCACCGCCGAATACAAGGCGGCGATCGTGGCCGAGTACGAGCAGTTGACCGAGTCCGGCGCGAAGGGCGCGTTGCTGCGCCGCGAGGGCCTGTATCACTCGCATGTGATCGACTGGACCCGGCAGCGTGATGCAGGGGCGCTGAATGCGTTGGCCGCCAAAGGACCCGGCCCGAAACCGGGTAAGTCCGAGGCGGAGCGGCGGGCGGAGAAGTTGGAGGCCGAGAACGCTCGGCTGACCGCGGAACTGGCGAAATCGCGTCAAGCGAACGAGGTTTTGGGAAAACTTGCCGAGTTTTTGGAGCTGCTGTCCAAGAACTCGGGGCCCGAGGACAAGCAGACTCGATGATCGACGCCGCAGTGACCGATCTTCAACCCCTGATCGGTGTCGTGGCGGCCTGCCGGTTGGCTGGGAGATCCCGTGCCACCCGACATCGTCGAGCCCACCCGAAACCACCACTGCAGGGGCCGGTCCGGCCGTCGGCACGGCATCCGGCGGCGCTGAGCGCCGCCGAACGCGCACAGGTTCTCGAGGTGTTGCGCGAGAACCGTTTCGTCGATAAATCCCCTGCTCACGTGTGGGCGGTACTGCTCGATGAGGGCAGGTATCTGTGTTCGATCTCCACGATGTATCGAATCCTGCGCGGTGCCGGTGAGGTTCGTGAACGCCGCCGCCAAGCCACCCACCCCGCCCGGGCTCGTCCGGAGTTGGTCGCGACCGGGCCGAACCAGGTGTTCAGCTGGGATATCACCAAGTTGAAAGGCCCCCACAAAGGCGTCTATTTCGACTTGATGGTGATGCTGGACATCTTCTCCCGCAAGGTGATTCACCATAAACTCGTTCC
>NZ_JBIWMX010000029.1:0-800 GCF_044766925.1 Nocardia sp. NPDC101769
GTCTGGTAACAGATGTAGGTGACTGGTACTAATAGGCCGAGGACTTACCAACAAAGAAGCTACGCGTCCACTGTGCAGTATCTGAAACAACACACGCATGCTCGCAGCCCGGAACGGGCGCGCAAGCGTGACAGTTTCATAGAGTTACGGCGGCTATAGCGGTGGGGAAACGCCCGGTCCCATTCCGAACCCGGAAGCTAAGGCCACCTGCGCCGATGGTACTGCACTCGACAGGGTGTGGGAGAGTAGGACACCGCCGGAACATCCTTCGCGAAAGGGGACCCTCACCGGGTCCCCTTTCGGCGTTTGACCACCCGGTGCCGCGTTGACGCTCGAGAGCGGCGTGATTGAATTCATGGGTAGGTGGGATCGCCCACCGGCCCTCCTCACGCGCTCCAGCGCCGTGGCCGGGTACCGCAGGCTACAAGAACAGAGAGGGATCACCGTGGCGGAGCAGAACGACGGCCGCAAACCCTTCCGCCGCAATAGTGGTGGGACCGGACAGAGCGGCTACGGCCGGCGCGACGAAGGCGAACGCCGCGACCAGGGACGTTCGCCGGGTGGACCGCGCCGCGAGCGCGATGGCGGTCGTGAGGGCGGATTCAACCGTGGCGGTGGCGGATTCAACCGCGGTCGTGACAATGAGCGTGGCGGCTACCGCTCCGAGGGCGACCGCGATCGCGGCGGCTATCGGGGCGAGGGCGGCGGCCGCGGCGGGTCCGAGCGCGAAGGTGGCCGGGGCGGGTACAGCCGCGAGGGCGGATTCAACCGCGGCGAGCGTCGAGAGGGCGGCTTCGACC
>NZ_JBIWMX010000029.1:899-104186 GCF_044766925.1 Nocardia sp. NPDC101769
CGTGGTGACCGTCGTGAAGGCGGATTCAATCGCGACCGTCGTGAGGGTGGCTTCGATCGCGGCGGTGATCGTCGTGAGGGCGGTTTCAACCGTGGCGAGCGCCGCGAGGGCGGTTTCAACCGAGGCGGCGACCGTGCCGGTGGCTTCAATCGCGGTGACCGCCGCGAAGGTGGCTTCAACCGTGGCGATCGTGACGGTGGCTTCAACCGTGGTGACCGTCGTGAAGGCGGATTCAATCGCGACCGTCGTGAGGGTGGCTTCGATCGCGGCGGTGATCGTCGTGAGGGCGGTTTCAACCGTGGTGACCGTCGTGAGGGTGGCTTCGATCGCGGCGGTGATCGTCGTGAGGGCGGTTTCAACCGTGGCGAGCGCCGTGAAGGTGGCTTCAACCGTGGCGATCGTCGTGAGGGTGGCTTCGACCGTGGTGACCGTCGTGAAGGCGGTTTCAACCGTGGCGAACACCGTGGTGGAGGACGGGGATCCGACCGGGACCGTGGGGAGCGGGAGGAGCGGAAGGGCTTCGCGCGCAATGGGTTCGCGGATGAGCGTCCGGAGTACTCGGGCGCGGGGCAGGATGTCGAGCGGGCCGCGAAGGGTGCGGAGAGGTCGTTCGAGGGCGGGGAGCGTCGCCGCGGTGGCGAGGGCGCGCGGGTCAGCGGCGGCCGACCGGGGGAGCGGCGTTCGGGTCGTCCCGATGAGCCGAACCTGCCGGACGACGTGCAGGCCTCCGATCTCGAGCCGGCGGTGCGTCGCGATCTGCTGAGCCTGGACAAGGGCAATGCCGAGTCGGTGGCCCGGCACCTGGTCATGGTGGCGCAGCTGCTGGACGAGGATCCGGAGCTGGCGCTGGAGCACGCGCGCGCCGCCCGGCAGCGGGCCGGCCGCATCGCGGTGGTGCGCGAGACCGCCGGTGTCGCGGCCTATCACGCGGGCGAGTGGGCCGAGGCGCTGTCGGAGCTGCGGACCGCGCGCCGCATGTCCGGTGGCTCGGGTCTGCTGGCCGTCATGGCCGACTGTGAGCGTGGTCTGGGACGTCCCGAGCGCGCCATCGAGCTGGGCCGCAGCGATGAGGCCCGGGCCCTGCAGGGCGACGAGGCCACCGAGCTGCGCATCGTGGTCGCCGGCGCCCGGATTGATCTGGGGCAGTTCGACCAGGCGGTGGTCACCTTGCAGACCGCCGAGCTGGACCCGGTACGCACCGGTTCCGCGGCCGCGCGCCTGTTCTACGCCTATGCCGAGGCCCTGCTGGCCGCCGGTCGCGAAGACGAAGCGCTGACCTGGTTCATGAACGCCGCCTCCGCCGACCTGGACGGCGAGACCGACGCCGAGGACCGCGCCGCCGAACTCTCCGACGATGGTGACGGCGGCGCGGACTGGACCGCGGCGTTCGACGGCGACGAGGACGGCGACGAGGATTCCGCTGCGGCGGAGGAGGATTCCGCCGCCCAGGACACCGCCGCCGAGTCGGAGCCGTCAGAGAAAGCCGCGGATGGTTCCGGTAAGCCCGCAGACGGCTCCGAGAACTGAGGACCGGCAAGTGATTTCGACCGTGCGGCAGCGCAACAGCGCAGCCGCACGGTCGTTTTTGTTTCTGTGAAGAGTGACGAGAGGGACGGCGTAATGCGACTGCGGGATCGGTTCGAGGCATTGCTGTTGGATCTGGACGGAACGCTGTTCCGCGGCCACGAGCCGATTCCGGGTGCGTCGGAAGCACTTTCGGCGGGCGATCCGGGACAGCGCCTGATGTACGTCACCAACAATGCGAGCCGCTCGGCCGACGCGGTGGCCTTCCACCTGCGGGAGCTCGGTTTCGACGCCCACGAGGACGAAGTGGTGACCAGCGCGCAGGCGGCCGCGCGGCTGCTGGCGCTGCGGATCGCGCCGGGGTCGACGGTGCTGGTGGTCGGCACCGATGACCTGATGGCCGAGGTGGAGAATGTCGGCCTGCAGGCGGTCCGCCGATTCGACGGCCTGGCGCCGAGTGCTGTGGTGCAGGGCCATTCGATGCAGACCGCGTGGGCGGACCTGGCCGAGGCCGCCTACGCACTCCGGGCCGGGGCGCTGTGGGTGGCCGCCAATACCGACGCCACGCTCCCCACCGAGCGTGGCCTGGCTCCCGGTAACGGCTCGATGGTCGCGGCGCTCCGGCAGGCGTCGGGCCTGGAGCCGATCGTGGCGGGCAAGCCGTACGCGCCGCTGATGGAGGATGCGCTCAAGCGGGCCGGTACCCGCGACGCCCTGGTGGTCGGCGACCGCCTCGACACCGATATCGACGGCGCGCACGCCACCGGCCTGGAGTCTTTGATGGTGCTCACCGGCGTGAGCACGCTCGAGGATCTGGACACCCAGCCCTCGGATCGCATGCCGACCTACCTCGCCGAATCCCTCGACGCGCTGAATCACCCTGTCGCCGACCTCGATCCGGTCGTGCCGGGCGCCGGAGACATCGCGAAGGAGATCACGGCGCGTCTGGACGCGGCCCCGGGCCGTGCCATCCGGGTCTCCTCGACGCCTCGGGTGTAGTCGAGGACTTGCCGCGGGCCCGGCACAGGTCGCGCCGTCGGAGAAGTTGTCCACGGTGACCTCCGCGGCCGACAGGTCCGCGGTGAACTCGATACGCACGGACTCCTCGAACTTCACGACGGTGTTGTAGCTCTCGGCGCTGCCTTCTTCCAGCGTGCCCTGCAGGGCTGGTAGGCCGGAATCGGACGTCGCCCGGAGGTTCCGTAGCGTGCCCCATCCGGCCACCGTCTTGATCGATTCGGCTGGAACCGGTTCGGCCACATATTTGTAGCCGTTTGGGCGCCTATTGCTGTAGCCCCTGTCGATGGTGATCAGGGTCATCGGGTTCGGCCGCGCATCGACCAGGACGCGGAATGTCCACGGGCACTGCCGGGTTCGAGGGTGACCTCGTGCCCGGCGATCGATGACCTCGACAGCTCGTTATTGTGAAGTCTCGCACCGGTTTTCGCGCCTCGAACGGTCGCGGGATGACGGCCGGTTACCAAGTCGAAGGCAGCGCCGGCGAAGGGGAGTGGCGGTTCGTCCGGGTCGGCGACGACCACCGCGCCGCGCGGGTGCAGCAGCCGGGCCGCCTTCGCCGGATCGGGCGGCGACGACACGGTGGCGACCATGGTCGGCGGGAAGGTCGGGGCCTCGGCTATCAGCTTCTCGAAGTCGCTGTCCATTTGCCTCATGCTGTCGGCCGCCCACGAGCGGTTTTCCGGGACACGCGGGAGAGTGGGGCGGGCAACGCAGCCGGGGCCGGTCGGCGGGTGGATCGGTACGCGGTGGGGTACGTGTGTTCGAATGCGAGTTCGGGTAGCGTTGTCGCCACGATGACTATGCCCACGCCTCGCCCGCAGTTTCCCGCGCCGGGATCCCCTATCGGGACGCCGGGGCCCCGTCCCGGGACGCCGTTGCCCGGGCAGCATCTGCCGGGTGCGAATCAGGAGTTCGCCGACCCGGAGCGGGTCAAGGCGGAGGTCGCCGCGCTGCTGGCCGAATTGTCGGCGGGCGCACCGAATCCGGGCTTCCCGGGCGCGCCTGGTGTGCACTCGGAGGGCACCGATATCGTGCGGCGGGCCAAGATTCTGGAGCAGGCGCACGAGGTGCTGGTTCAGGCCCTGGCCACGGTGGACAAGATCTGAGGTGGCCAGGCGCGCGCGGGTGGACGCGGAACTGGTTCGCCGCGGATTGGCGCGGTCGCGGGAACACGCGGTCGAGCTGATCAACGCGGGCCGCGTCCTGATCAATGGGTCGGTCGCCACCAAGGCGGCGACGGGAGTCGAGGCGGGCACGCCGCTGCTGGTGCGGGAGGAACCCGACGAGGTGCAGTGGGCCTCGCGCGGCGCGCACAAACTGCTGGGCGCGCTCGAGGCGTTCGAGCCGCAGGGCGTTTCGGTCGAGGGCAAGCGGTGCCTGGACGCGGGCGCGTCAACGGGTGGATTCACCGATGTGTTGCTGTCGCGCGGAGCCAAGGAGGTAGTGGCCGCCGATGTCGGATACGGCCAGCTGATCTGGCGACTGCAGAACGATGACCGCGTCCGCGTGCACGATCGCACCAATGTGCGGCAGCTGACGGCCGAACTCATCGGCGGCACCGTCGAATTGGTGGTCGCCGACCTGTCGTTCATCTCCCTCGGCCTGGTGCTTCCCGCACTGGCCGCCTGCTGTGCGCCGGGCGCGGATCTGCTGCCCATGGTGAAGCCGCAGTTCGAGGTGGGTAAGGATCGCGTGGGATCCGGTGGTGTGGTGCGGGATCCGGCCCTGCGCGCCGAGGTGGTGCGCGAAGTCGCCGCCGCGGCAGCGAAACTCGGGCTGCGTACGCGTGGCGTGACGGCCAGTCCGCTACCCGGTCCGTCCGGGAATGTCGAGTATTTCCTCTGGTTGCGCAAGGAGACCGGCGCGCCGGAGCGTCCCGAGACCGAGCCCGGTGCGACCGGTGACGGCGCGGACGTCGGTGGGGGCGCATACGATGCAGACGAGGCGGCGCGTGTGGCGGCGCTGATCGAGCGTGCGGTGCAGGAGGGTCCACAGTGAACGTGGCTAGCCCGGCCAGGGAGGTTCTGCTGGTCGCGCATCCGGGACGGCCGGAGATCACCGATACCGCGCACCGGGTCGCGAAGATCCTGTGCGGGGCCGGGATGGGGCTGCGGGTGCTCGAGGACGAGGCGTACAGCACCCGGTTCGACATCGACGACAACGGTGCGACCGACGGGTACCCGGTGCGGGTGATGGCACACGATCTCGACGCGGCGGTGGGCACCGAGATGGTGCTGGCGCTCGGCGGTGACGGGACGTTCCTGCGGGCGGCCGAACTCGCCCGCAGTGCCTCGGTGCCGGTGCTCGGAATCAATCTGGGGCGCATCGGTTTTCTCACCGAGGCCGAGGCCGAGCACATGGACGAGGCACTGTCCCAGGTGGTGCGGCGCGACTACACCGTCGAGGAGCGGATGACCATCGACGTCACCGTGCGCGTCGACGATGCGGTGGTGGAGCGCGGCTGGGCGTTGAACGAGGCCAGCATCGAGAATGCGGCGCGCATGGGCGTGCTGGAGGTGGTCCTCGAGGTGGACGGCCGGCCGGTGTCGGCCTTCGGCTGCGACGGTGTGCTGATCGCCACGCCGACCGGGTCCACCGCCTACGCCTTCTCCGCGGGCGGGCCGGTGGTGTGGCCGGAACTCGAAGCGCTGCTGGTGATTCCGTCCAATGCGCACGCCCTGTTCGCGCGGCCCCTGGTGACCAGCCCGAATTCGCTGATCGCGGTGGAAACCGTTGCGACGGGCCATGATGCGATCGTTTTCCTCGACGGCCGACGCACTCTCGCACTGCCGCGGGGCGGCCGGGTCGAGACGGTCCGCGGGACCGAACCGGTGCGGTGGGTTCGGCTCGATTCCGCGCCGTTCGCCGATCGGATGGTGCGCAAATTCCAGTTGCCCGTGACAGGCTGGCGTGGCCGCCCGTCTGCGCGGTCAGGCGCGGAGGCGGCGGCGCGCGTAACCACGGAGCGCCCGAGCGCAGGCGAGATCGAAGACCGCCGAACGGAGAGCACGAGTGCTGACAGAGATCAGGATTGACGGGCTGGGCGTAATTTCCACCGCCACCGCACAATTCCACGAGGGTTTGACCGTTCTGACCGGTGAGACCGGTGCGGGCAAGACCATGGTGGTGACGAGCCTGCACTTGCTCAGCGGTGCCCGCGCCGACGCGGGACGGGTGCGCCTCGGGGCGTCGCGGGCCGTGGTGGAGGGTCGGTTCACCGTGGACGAGGTGCACGACGGCGCCCTCGGCGAGGTCGAGGAGGTGCTGGAATCCACCGGCGCCGAACGTGATGACGACGGCAGCATCATCGCCGTCCGCACGGTCGGATCCGATGGCCGCTCCCGCGCTCACCTGGGTGGCCGCAGCGTCCCGGCCGCGGTGCTCGCGGACTTCACCACCCCGCTGCTCACCGTGCACGGGCAGAACGATCAGCTGCGGCTGCAGCGGCCCGACCAGCAGCTGCACGCGCTGGACCAGTTCGCCTCCGACGCGGTGGCGCCGCTGCTGGCCAAGTACCAGAAGGCCCGAAAGGCCTGGCTGGACAAGCGCAATCAGCTGCTCGAACGGACCGCGCGCAGCCGGGAACTGGCCCTGGAAGCCGACCATCTGACGCAGTCGCTGGCCGAGATCGACGCCGTCGCACCGGAACCCGGCGAGGATGACCACCTGGTGGCCGAGGTGCGCCGACTGTCGGATCTGGATTCGCTGCGCGAGGCGGCCTCCACCGCGCACGACGCGCTGGCCGGTCCGGTCGATTCACCGGGTGAGGACGCGGGCGCCCTGGATCTGCTGGGTACCGCGCGCGCCCGCATCGAAGCCTCCGACGATCCGATCCTGACCGCGCTGGCTCCCCGTCTGGGCGAGGCGATTTCGGTGGTGGTGGATCTGACCACCGAGCTCAGCTCCTACCTGTCGGACCTGCCGTCCGATCCGGGCGCGCTGGAGTCCATGCTGACTCGCCAGGCCGAGCTGAAGACGCTGACCCGCAAGTACGCGCCGGATATCGACGGGGTCATCAAGTGGGCCGAGGAGGCGCGTACGCGCCTGGCTTCGCTGGACGTGTCGGAGGAGGCGCTGGCGGCGCTGGCGGCGGATGTCGAGACCGCGGCCGAGAAGGTGCGCGAAACGGCCAAGAAGCTGACCGCGGCCCGTAGCAAGGCCGCGGGGAAGCTGGCGTCGGCCGTGAGCACCGAGCTGGGCGGTCTGGCCATGGGTCGTGCCCGGCTCGAGGTCGGCGTCGGTCCCGTCCTTGCGGGTGTGCAGGATTCGGCCCCGCTGGTCATCGACGGCACGGAACTGCACGCCGGCTCCACCGGTGTGGACGAGGTGGAGTTCCGCCTGGCCGCCCACTCCGGCGCGCATCCGCTGCCGCTGAGCAAGAGTGCCTCCGGCGGTGAGCTCTCCCGCATCATGCTGGCCCTGGAGGTGGTTCTCGCCAGCTCCGAACATGGCACCACCATGGTCTTCGACGAGGTCGATGCCGGTGTCGGCGGCCGCGCCGCCGTCGAAATCGGCCGCCGGCTGGCCCGGCTGGCCCGCACCCACCAGGTCATCGTCGTCACCCACCTGCCGCAGGTGGCCGCCTTCGCCGACACCCACCTGGTGGTCGACAAGCTCGACGACGGCAAGGCCGTCAAATCCGGCGTCAAGGCCCTCACCCAGGATGAACGCGTCATCGAACTCGCCCGCATGCTGGCGGGCATGGGCGACACCGAAACCGGCCGCGCTCACGCCTGGGAACTCCTCACCACCGCCGACGCCGAGAAGGTCGGCGCCGCGGTCTCGGGCGAGTAACCGCGCACAGAGACAGAAAACCGGCCGGGCCCGCGAAGGATCCGGCCGGTTGTTCCGGTACCGCCGCGCCGACTCCGAAGGCGCGGTGGCCGAGCGTTACTTGATCGCCTTGCGCACTCCGCCGATGAGGGCGTTGGTGAGGGCGCGGAGGCCGGGCTCGAGGATCTGGGCGGGGACGGGGAGGCTGGGCTCGGACTCCATGGTGTAGACGACCCGGGTGCCGCCCGGCGCGTCGGAGAAGCTGATGGTGCCGACGTGCCGCTTGACCGGGGCGCCCGCGATGACGCGGTAGACCATGCGCTCATTGGGGACGAGCTCGGTGGTCTCCTCGGTCGGGCCGATGCCGGCCAGGCCCAGGTGGTACTGCGCGCCGACGCCGGACGGGCTCCCGATGCCCGGCTTCTTCAGTGAAATCTGAATGGGCAGAAAGGCATTGAGGCTGTCGCGCTCGGTGAAGAGCTTGTAGACGACCTCACGCGGGGCGGGTAGGACGGTATCAACCGTGGTGCTGGCCATGACGGCATTGTCTCCTCTCGTGCCGATGTCCGGAGCATATCCTTACCGCCCGGTAAGAAGATAGCTGCGAGAGGAACGGCAGGATCCGCTCATTCGGCATCACTGTGACGAATGGTGATCCTGACCGGCGCGCCTCCACCAATGGCTGAGAGTTTGCGGCAATCATCGATCGTTATGAAGATGCTGGCCCTGTTGTCGCGTAACACCGAAACGCTGCCGGGTCTGGCCGGGATGGCCCGGGTGGACCGCAACACCAGGCGTTTGCTCCAGCGCGTGGGGCCTGGCGACGTGGTGGTGCTCGATGAGATGGACCTGGATCGGCTCACTGCCGAACGGCTGGTCGAAGCCCGGGTGGCGGTGGTGGTGAACGCCTCGCCGTCGATCTCCGGGCGATATCCGAACCTCGGTCCGGAAGTGCTGGTGGCCAATGGCATCCAGTTGCTGGACGCGGTCAGCTCGGACGTCTTCAAGAAGATCAAGGACGGCGCCCGGGTTCGCGTCGAGGAAGGTGTCGTCTACGCGGACAAGCCGGCGAAGAAGGAACCCGAGGCGCTCGTCGAGGGCATCGAGCTCACCGAGGCCGCCATCGCCGAGCGCATGATCGAGGCGCGCAACGGGCTGGCAGACCATCTGGAAGCCTTCTCCGGCAACACCATCGAGTTCATCCGCACCGAATCCTCCTTGCTCATCGATGGAATCGGCGTGCCGGATGTCGAAGTCGACATGAAGAAGCGGCATGTCGTGGTGGTGGCCGACGGTCCCGAGCACATCGACGACCTCAAGCGCATCAAGCCGTTCATCAAGGAGTACGCGCCGATCCTGATCGGTGTCGGCCGGGGCGCGGACACCCTGACCCGCCACGGCTACCGGCCCGACCTCATCGTCGGCGACCCGGAGGAGATCACCGCCACCACGCTGAAGTCCGGCGCGGAGGTGATCCTGCCCGCCGACACCGACGGCCACGCCAAGGGTTTGGAGCGCATCCAGGATCTGGGCATCGGCGCGACCACCTTCCCGTCCTCGGGTGCGCCCGCGGATCTGGCGCTGTTGCTGGCGGATCACCACGGCGCGTCGCTGATCGTCACCGTCGGCGCGGCGGTCTCGCTGGACGACTTCTTCGACCGCGGCCGACGCGATTCGAATCCGGCGACCTTCCTGACCCGCCTCAAAATGGGCACCAAGCTCATGGACGCGAAAGCCGTTGCCTCGCTGTACCGCCACCGGGGCTCCGGCTGGGCGGTCGCGCTGGTGGTGCTCGCGGCGCTGGTGGCCCTGATGGTCGCGCTGCTGGCCACCCACATGGGTGTCGAGGCGCTGACCTGGACCGCCGACACCTGGCATCGCGGATCGCACTGGGCACAGGGTCTATTGGACCGACACAGGTAGGGACCGATGATTTCGTTTCGCCACCACGCGATTTCGATCGCCGCGGTATTTCTGGCCCTGGCGGTCGGCGTGGTGCTGGGCACCCGCACGCAAGGCAACGGGTTGTTTCCCGGCTCGGGCGACCGGCAGCAGATCGACGACCTGCGTGCCGAGAACGGGCGTCTGAACGAACAGGTGAAGGCGGCCGACGCCTTCCTGTCGGGTTCGGCGGGCAAGCTGCTGGCGGGCGCGCTGGCCAACCGCGCGGTACTCGTCTTCACCACCCCCGACGCCGACAGCGGCGACGCCGACACCGTCACCGCGGCCCTCACCACCGCGGGCGCCACGGTCACCGGCCGGATCGGCCTGACCGGTGCGTTCACCGACTCCTCCGAGGGCGACCGGCTCCGCACCGCACTGCTGAACGTGGTCCCCGCCGGCGCGCGGCTCGGGGTCGACGCCGTCGATCAGGGCAGCCTCGCGGGCGATCTGCTCGGCCAGGTGCTGCTCGACGATCCGGCCAGCGGGCAGCCGCGCGGCACCCAGCAGGAGCGCGGCCTGGCCCTGGAGACACTGCGTGGCGGGGGCTTCCTGAGCTTCGCCGACGTGCAGCCCGCCCAGCTGGCCGTGGTGGTCACCGGCGACGGGGCGCGGGCCGACGAGAACAATCGCGGCACCATCATCGCCCGGTTCGCCGGGGGTCTGCGGTCCCACAGTGCCGGGGTGGTGCTGGCGGGTCGCTACGGGGCCGCCGAGGGGCCCGGAGCGATCGCGGTGGCACGGTCCGAGGGCGGGCTGTCGACCGTCACGACCGTCGACAATGTCGATCGTGAGATCGGCCGGATCACCACCGTGCTCGGGCTCACCGAGCAGTTGAACGGCGGTACCGGCCGTTACGGCACGGGTTCGAAGGCGACCTCGCTCACAGTCGCGGCCATGCCGCACTGAGCAGAGCGCAGGGCCGTACGGCGGAAAGCCCCGGCCACGTCGATGCCGACATCGGAAAAGTTGACCGCGACACGCAGAATCGAGCCAACCGCGGGCAACCAACATGCGTGGCATGCGATCGGCGTCGCCGATCCGTGTTACCGTGAAGTCCCGTGGGTCAATCACGGATTCCGGCGCGCGCGGCCACGAAACACATCTTCGTCAGCGGTGGCGTCGCCTCTTCACTCGGTAAGGGTCTGACCGCCTCCAGCCTCGGTCAGCTGCTCACTTCACGCGGACTCCGCGTCACGATGCAGAAGCTGGATCCGTACCTGAATGTCGATCCCGGCACCATGAACCCCTTCCAGCACGGTGAGGTGTTCGTGACCGAGGACGGCGCGGAGACGGACCTCGATGTCGGCCACTACGAACGGTTCCTGGATCGCGATCTGTCCGGGGACGCCAATGTCACCACCGGCCAGGTGTACTCGAAGGTGATCGCCAAGGAGCGCCGGGGCGAGTACCTCGGTGACACCGTGCAGGTGATCCCGCACATCACCGATGAGATCAAGAGTCGCATTCTCGCCATGACGGGACCGGACCTGCACGGGCAGACGCCGGATGTGGTGATCACCGAAATCGGTGGCACCGTGGGCGATATCGAGTCGCAGCCGTTTCTCGAGGCGGCGCGGCAGATTCGCCACGAGGTGGGTCGCGACAACTGCTTCTTCCTGCACGTCACGCTGGTGCCCTATCTGGGTCCTTCGGGCGAGCTGAAGACCAAGCCGACCCAGCACTCGGTGGCGGCGCTGCGCAATATCGGTATCCAGCCCGACGCGCTCATCCTGCGCTGCGACCGCGAGGTGCCGCAGCCGCTGAAGAACAAGATCGCGCTGATGTGCGACGTGGATGTGGACGCCTGCATCTCCACGCCGGACGCGCCGTCGATCTACGACATTCCGAAGGTGCTGCACCGGGAAGGCTTGGACGCCTACGTCGTTCGCAAGCTGGGGCTGCCCTTCCGCGACGTGGACTGGACGGTCTGGGGCGATCTGCTGGACCGCGTGCACAACCCGCGTGAAGAGGTCGCCGTCGCGCTGGTCGGCAAGTACGTGGACCTGCCCGACGCCTACCTGTCGGTCACCGAGGCGCTGCGCGCGGGCGGTTTCGCCTCGCGGGCCAAGGTGAACATCCGCTGGGTGCAGTCCGACGAGTGTGAGACCGAGGCGGGTGCGCGGTCGCACCTGGCCGACGTGGACGCCATCCTGATCCCCGGCGGCTTCGGCATTCGCGGCATCGAGGGCAAGGTGGGCGCCATCCGCTTCGCCCGCGAACACAAGATTCCGTTGCTGGGCCTGTGCCTGGGTCTGCAGTGCGTGGTCATCGAGGCGGCGCGCTCGGTGGGCATGAAGGACGCCAACTCGGCGGAATTCGAGCCCGACACCAAGTACCCGGTCATCTCGACCATGGCCGACCAGGAGCAGATCGTGGCCGGCGAGGCCGATCTGGGCGGCACCATGCGGCTGGGCGCGTACCCGGCTGTGCTGCAGCAGGATTCGCTGGTCGCGCGGGCATACGGCGAGACCGAGGTCTCCGAGCGGCACCGGCACCGGTACGAGGTCAACAACACCTACCGCGACAAGATCGCCAAGAGCGGCCTGAAGTTCAGCGGTACCTCCCCGAACGGCCACCTGGTCGAGTTCGTGGAGTACCCGCAGGACAAGCACCCATTCCTGGTCGCCACCCAGGCGCACCCGGAACTCAAGTCCCGTCCGACGCGCCCGCACCCGCTGTTCGCGGCGCTGATCTCGGCGGCGCTGGAATACAAGGCCGCCGAACGGCTTCCGGTGGAGATTCCCGACGGGGTGCCCGCCGCGGAGGCCGAGAAGGTCTCCAAGTGATCCCCGCCTGATCGGGATTCCACGGCCCGCCCGAGCATTCGACGAGTGCTCGGGCGGTTTCGTTTCTGCCCGGGTATCCGCGCTACGGTTCTGGAATGACCTCCTCGGAACCGGTTCCCGGCACACACGATTTCGATGTCCTGTCCAGTCGCACGGTGTACTCGGGCGCGATCCTGGCGCTGCGGTTGGACCAGGTCGTCATGCCCGGCGGCAAGGTCGCCGAGCGGGAGGTGATCGAGCACCACGCGGCGGTCGCGGTGGCGGCGCTGGACGACGACGACAATCTGGTGCTGGTCAACCAGTACCGGCATCCGATCGGTCGGCGGCTGCTCGAGCTGCCGGCCGGACTGCTGGACAAGGCGGGCGAGGATCCGCTCGAGGCGGCCCGGCGGGAGCTGGCCGAGGAGACCGGGCTGGCCGCGCGAGAGTGGTCGGTGCTGGTCGACGTGGCGCTCTCGCCCGGGTTCACCGATGAGGCGCTGCGGGTGTATCTGGCGACCGGGCTCTACGAAATCGACCGGCCGGACCCGGAAATGGAGGAGGCCGACCTCCAGATCCTGCGGATGCCGTTGACGGAGGCCGTGCAGGCCGCCCTGGCGGGTGACATCACCAATGCCACCGCGGTGGCCGGGGTGACCGCGCTGATGACGGCCCGGTCCAGCGGGGCTCGGCTGCGGCCCGCCGATGCGCCCTGGCCGGGGATGCCCACCGCCTTCCTGGATCGCAAGGCCCGGGAGGCATCGCAGTAGATCCCGATCGGGAAGGGCAGTAGATCCCGATTGGGAAACTTGTTCGCTTCGCCGGGTTCGGGTCGGGGAGTTCGTCGGTGGCGGCTGCAATGATGTGAGCCGTGCTGAAGCGGCAGATCGACGCGTACCTCGACCATTTGGCGGTCGAGCGCGGTGCCGCGCGCAATACGCTCAGCGCCTATCGGCGGGATCTGGGTCGCTACCAGTACTTTTTGACCGAGCGCGGAGTGGAAACGCTTGCCCGCGTGGCCGAATCGGACATTGCCGACTATATGGTGTCGCTGCGGTCGGGGGACGCCGAGCATCCCGCACTGGCGGCCTCGTCGGCGTCGCGGGCCCTGGTCGCCGTCCGCGGGCTGCACCGGTTCGCGACGGCGGAAGGCATCACCGACGCGGATGTGGCGCATCCGGTGAAACCGCCGACACCCGCCCGGAGACTGCCGAAAGCCCTCCCGTACGACCAGGTTTCCCGCCTGCTCGACGCCGCCGGAGGAGACATCGCGGACGGCCCGCGCGGGCTGCGCGACCGGGCGCTCCTGGAGTTGTTGTACTCCACGGGCGCTCGCATCTCCGAGATGGTCGGGCTCGATGTGGACGACATCGACACCGCCGAGCGTGCGGTGGTCCTGCGCGGCAAGGGCGGCAAACAGCGCATGGTCCCGATCGGCCGGCCCGCCCTGGCCGCCCTCGACAACTACCTGGTCCGCGGCCGCCCCGCCCTCGCCACCCGCGGCAAGGGCAACAGCGCCCTGTTCCTCAACCACCGCGGCGGCCGCCTCTCTCGCCAAACCGCCTGGCAGGTCCTGCAATCCGCGGCGGAGCGGGCCGGTATCGCCGCCCAGGTGTCGCCGCACACCCTCCGCCACTCCTTCGCTACGCATCTCCTCGACGGCGGCGCCGACGTCCGAGTCGTCCAGGAACTCCTGGGACACGCCTCGGTCACAACAACCCAGATCTACACCCTGGTCACCGTCGGCACCCTCCACGAGGTCTGGGCCACCGCACATCCGCGCGCCCGCTGAACGAGAACGCCCGGGGGACGGTTGGATCCGTCGCCCGGACGTTGGGTTTCGTTCGGCGCGTGGGCCTTACTTCTTGCGGTCGCGCTTTTCGCGGACGCGGACGTTCACGCGGACCGGGGAGCCGTCGAAGTTGAACTCTTCGCGGAGCTTGCGTTCGATGAAGCGGCGGTAGCCGGCCTCGAGGAAGCCCGTGGTGAAGAGGACGAACGTCGGGGGCCGGGTGGAGGCCTGGGTGGCGAACAGGACTCGGGGGAGGCGGCCACCGCGCATCGGGGGCGGGGTGGCGGCGATGACCTCCTTGAGCCAGTTGTTCAAGCGGCCGGTGGAGATGCGCTTGTCCCAGGAATCCAGGGCGGTTTCCATGGCGGGGACGAGCTTCTGGACGGCGCGACCCGTCTGGGCGGAGATATTGACGCGCTGGGCCCAGCGGACCTGGACCATTTCGCGGTCGATCTCGCGCTCGAGCATCTCGCGGCGGTCCTCGTCGACCAGATCCCACTTGTTGTAGGCGATCACCAGGGCACGGCCGGCGTCGGCCACCATGGAGATGACGCGCAGATCCTGCTCGGTGATCGGCTCCGAGGCGTCGATCAGCATGACCGCCACCTCGGCGGCCTCGATGGCCGACTTGGTGCGCAGCGACGCGTAGAACTCGTGGCCGCTGGCATTGCTGACCTTGCGGCGCAGGCCGGCGGTATCCACGAAACGCCAGGGCTTGCCGCCCAATTCGACGAGCGAGTCGACCGGGTCGACAGTGGTGCCCGCGACATTGTGGACGACCGAGCGCTCCTCGCCCGCCAGCCGGTTCAAGAGCGAGGACTTGCCCACATTCGGCTTGCCGACCAGCGCCACACGGCGCGGGCCGCCGGTGAGACCGGTACCCTCGCGCGGGGTTTCGGGCATCACCTCCAGAATGCGGTCCAGCAGATCACCGGTGCCGCGACCGTGCGCGGCCGAGATCAGCTGCGGCTCACCGAGGCCCATCGACCACAGCTCGGCCGCATCGGCCTCCAGCTTCTGGTTGTCGACCTTGTTGGCCACCAGGATGACCGGGGTCTTGCTGCGGCGCAGCGTCCTCGCCACCGCCTCGTCGGCGGAGGTCGCGCCCACGGTGACATCCACCACCACGACGATCGCGTCGGCGGTCTGCATGGCGACCTCGGCCTGCCGGGCCACCGACTGCTGCAGGCCCTTGGCGTCGGGCTCCCAGCCGCCGGTGTCCTGCACCAGGAAACGGCGTCCGGTCCAGGTGGCCTCGTAGGAGATCCGGTCCCGGGTCACGCCCGGAATGTCCTCCACGACGGCCTCGCGGCGACCCAGAATGCGGTTCACCAGGGTCGATTTGCCGACGTTCGGGCGGCCGACGATGGCCACCGTCGGCAGCGGGATGTGCTCGGCGTCCTGCTCGCCCTCGAATTCGGCGATGTCCCAGTCGGATTCGTCCGACCAGATGCCATCACCGGCGAAGGTGTCCTGCGTCACTGCCCGCCTCCCGCCGAAATCCGTTCGGCCACGACGCGATACAACTCGTCGATGACCTCGTTCTTGTTCAGATCGCTGGTGTCGACCAGCACCGCGTCCTCGGCGGGACGCAGCGGTGACACCTTGCGCGTCGAATCCAGGGTGTCGCGGCGCTGCACATCGGCCAGCACACCCGCGAAATCGTCACCCCGGCCCTCGGCGATGTTCTGCGCGTTTCGCCGCGTGGCGCGGGCCTCGGCCGAGGCGGTCAGGTAGATCTTCACATCGGCCTCGGGCAGCACGACGGTGCCGATATCGCGGCCCTCGACCACGATTCGCCCCGCCGCCGCGGTGAGGTCCCGCTGCAAGGCCACCAGCTGCTCGCGCACCTCGGGCACGGCGGACACCGCCGACACCGCCTTGGTCACTGCATTTCCGCGGATCTCGTCCGACACATCCTCGTCGTCGAGCAGGATGACCTCCCGGCTCGGATCGGTGCCGATGATCAGCGGCAGGTCCTTGACCGCGATCGCGACGGCCGCGGCGTCGTCCAGGTCCACGCCGGTGCGCAGCACGCGCAGTGTCGCCACCCGGTACATGGCACCGGTGTCGAGGTAGCTGGCCTCGAGCCGGGTCGCCAGCAAGCGCGACACGCTCGACTTGCCGGTGCCCGACGGGCCGTCCATGGCGACGACCAACCGCGCCCACCCGGTCAGCGCGCCGGTCGCGTCGATCAGACTTCCCACACCGTTCACAACGACACCGCCTCGTAGAGCTTCCCGATTTCGTCCCGGCCCAGCACACGCAGCGTGCCCGGCCGCTGATCGCCCAGTGCGACCGGTCCAATGTGGGTGCGCACCAGCGCGGTCACCGGGTGGCCGACCTCGGCCAGCAGGCGGCGCACGATGTGCTTGCGGCCCTCGTGCAGCACCACCTTCACCAGCGACTTGCCCTGGCCGACCTCGAGCACCTGGAACCGGTCCACCTTGGCGGGACCGTCCTCCAGCTCGACGCCGTCCTTGAGCAGCTTGCCGACCTCGCGGTTCTTGACCTCGCCGTTGACCGTGGCCAGGTAGGTCTTGGACACCTCGAAGGACGGGTGCATGAGCCGGTGCGCGAGATCGCCGTCATTGGTGAGCAGCAGCAGGCCCTCGGTGTCGGCATCCAGGCGGCCGACGTGGAACAACCGCTGCCCGGCCGCGATCCGCTCGGCGACGATGTCGCCCACGCACGGGCGACCCATCTCGTCGGACATGGTCGACTGCCAGCCCTTGGGCTTGTTCAGAGCCAGGTACACCTGCTCGTCGCGGATCACCACGCGCACGCCGTCCACCCGGACCACCGCGGTCTGCGGATCGATGCGCAGGCCCTGCTCGCGCACGATCTTGCCGTCCACCTCGATGCGGCCGGCCTCGATCATCTCCTCGGCCGCGCGACGCGAGGCCACCCCGGCCTTCGCGAGGACCTTCTGCAGGCGCTCGCCCTCGCCCCAGGGCAGCTTCTTCGGGCCCTGCACGTCGGCGTCCACATGCTGGCGCCGCGCCGGCTTGGCATTGCTGATCAGGACCGGAGCCACGACCTGCTTGACCGGCTTGGCCTTCTTCTTGGCGGGGGTGTTCGGCGAGGTGTGCGGGGCCAGCGGGCTGCCACCGCCGATCCGGCCGCGGGACGCATTGCGATCCTGGCCGAAACCGGCACGGTCAGAGCCGAATCCGGTGCGCGACTGGCCGCCACGGCTGTCGCCGCCACGCCCGGCGCCACGCGAATCGGAACCCCAGTCGCTGCGAGACTGGTTGCCGCGCGCGGAGTTTCCGAACGAGGAACCGCCACGGGAGGACGCGCCACCGCGCGAACCGCCTCCGCCCCACTGGCTTTCGCCACGCGAGCCGTAACCCTCACCACGCGAGCCGTAACCCTCACCACGCGAGCCGTAACCCTCGCCGCGCGAGCTGTAGCCTTCGCCGCGTGAGCCGGAAGCACCGCGCGAGCCGTACGAGCCGCCGCGGGATCCGCCGGAGCGCGAGTCATAGGACCCGCTGCCGCCGCGTCCGCCGCCGTACGAGCCGCTGCCACCGCGCGAGTCGCCTCGGGAATTGCCGCCCCACGAGGGCGAGTCACCGCGCGATCCGCCGCGATTCGCGGAGCCGCCACGGGTGTTCGCGGCGCCGCCGCGTGAGTTCGCGGGGCCGTCGTAGCCTCCGCCGTACGAGCTGCCGCCGCGCGCGGACCGGTCGTCTCCGGTCCGGCCGCGGGCGGCCCGGGAACCGCCGCGGGGCGGTTCACTGCCACGTTTCCTACGATCCGGTGTGCCATCTCGGCGAGCGGGTGTATTCACGTTGTCCTGTTTCAGTCATCGGTGCCGAGGTCGATATCGGCCTCGGCGGGTTTCCTCAGCCTGGTGTACCGGGGGTCGGTGTCCAGGCTCTCGTTGATCTCGTCGATCAGATCGACGCCCGGGAGCAGTGGGGCCAGCGGCGGCAGATCCGCCAGTGACGCAAGTCCGATCCGTTCCAGGAACAGCTCGGTGGTGATGTACAGAGTGCCGTTGGTCTCCGGGTCCGATCCGGCCTCCGCGATCAGGCCCCGCGCCAGCAGGGTCCGGATCACGCCATCCACGTTCACACCGCGCACCGCACTCACGCGTGCTCGGGTAACCGGTTGACGGTACGCGATCACCGCCAGAGTTTCCAAAGCGGCGCGTGTGAGCTTCGACCGTGCGCCGTCCAACAGCATACGTTCCACATAGGGGGCGAATTCCGTCCGCGTGTAGTAACGCCACCCGTCGCCCACGTACCTGAGATCCATGCCACTGCGCCGCGCGGTCAACTCCGCCGACATCTCCCGGAGCGCGGTCTCCACCCGGATCGGATGATCCCGCAGCGCCGAGGCCAGCAGTTCCACCGGCGCGGGTGCGTCGACCACGAGCAGCATCGCCTCGAGTGCCGACCGGAACTCGTCCTCGCTCAGCGCCTCTTCGTCCTCGAACTCCTCCGGATCGACAGCCGGCCCGTCCGGCGCCACGACCTCCGCCCCAGGTTGAGTGACTTCAGCCACAGGCTCGCCAGCGCCGGTGCGGGACCGGGAGGTATCAGCCACGGACGCCGGGCCGTCGTTCACGGACTCGGGCGCGTCAGCCGCGGGCTCCGTGGCGGCGGACTCGAGCATGGTCGCTTCGTCGGTGAGCACCGTGACCTCCGCCGGGGCCTCGACGACCTCGGCCGGTGTTTCGACGCTTCCACCGCTGGGCTCGGCGACCTCGGCCTCGGACTCGGCGGCATCCGCCCCGGCCGCGCGGGCCTTCGCCGCCGCGGCCGCTTCGGCCACGATCCGCTCGGCCAGGGTCGGTTGGGGCGCAGCCTGGTTGGCGGCGGCCGGGTCCTGCGCGTCGTCCCCCAAGTTGTGCACCTCGGTCACCCGTAATCCTCTTCAATCGTCACCGGTTGGGCGGGTTGGTCTTCGAGCTCGCCGATCCAGCTGATGGAGAGCGGGCCCAGCGGGTCGGGCTGATCGAACTCGATGGTCTTGCCCCGGTAGAGCTCGAGCAGCGCGAGAAAGCGGGCCACGATCTGGATCGGCAGTTCGCAGTCGGCGCAGAGTTCATGGAAGGTCGTCCAGCCGCCCGCGCCACGGCTTTTCAGCATCTCGAGCACCAGCGCGGCCTGTTCGGCGATCGAAATCGCATGGGCGTGGATGTGATCCAGCCCCACCCTCGGTTTCGGACGCGGCCGGAACGCGGTGGCTGCGACCTCGGCGAACCCCGCGGCGTCCACCCCCAGCGTAACCTCCGGCAACAGCGCGAGATACCGCTCCTCCAGTGACACCGCGCGCGGATAGCGTTGCAGCGCCGCCGCCTCCAGCTCGCCCAGCAGGGCCGCGACCTGTTTGAAGGCGCGGTACTGCAACAGTCGCGCGAAGAGCAGGTCGCGAGCTTCGAGGAGTTCGAGGTCCTCCTCGTCGGAGACCTCGCCGGAGGGGAGCAGCCGGGCCGCCTTCAGATCCAGCAGGGTGGCCGCGATGAGCAGGAATTCGGTGGTCTGGTCGAGGACCTTGTCCGCGCGCAGCCCTCTTTCTTCCGAGAGCCGGGCGGTGAGCGCCTTGGTGTGGGAGATGAATTCGTCGGTGACCTTGTGTAGCGCGATCTCGGTGACGTCCAGTCGGCGCGAGCTGATCAGCTGCAGCAGCAGGTCGAACGGGCCCTCGAAGTTGGCGAGCTTCAGGTGAAATTTGCCCGGCGCGTCCTGATCGTCCGGTGCTACGGCATTACCGCCGGAGGCGGCGATGTCGGCCAGGACCGGCGAGTCCGGATCTCCGGCGGGCAGGGCTGTATCCGCGTCCGCCGGGTCGTGCTCGGACGGTGAATCGAGAGGATCGCTCAACGGCCCGACCGTTGGATGACTTCCCGGGCCATGGCCCGATAGGCTTCCGCGCCACCGGATTTCGGCGCCCAGGTGGTGATGGGCTCACCGGCGACACTGGCGTCGGGGAAGCGGACGGTCCGCGAGATCACGGTGTCGTACACGAGGTCGCCGAACACCTCGACTACGCGCGTCATCACCTGACGTGAATGCAATAGGCGGGCATCGAACATGGTGACCACGATGCCGTACAGGGTCAGTTCCGGATTCAGCCGGTCCCGCACCTTCTCCACGGTGTCGTTGAGCAGGGCCAGGCCGCGCAGCGAGAAGTATTCGCACTCCATGGGAATGATGACGCCGTCGGCACAGGCCAGGGCGTTCACGGTGAGCAGGCCCAGCGAGGGCTGGCAGTCGATGAGGATGTAGTCGTAGCGGTCGCGCAGCGGCGCGATGGCGCGGCCCAGCGTCTGCTCCCGGCCGACCTCGTTGACGAGCTGGATCTCCGCGGCCGACAGATCGATATTGCTGGGCAGCAGATCCATGCCCTCGACCTTGGTGTTCATCAGCACGTCGTCGACATTGACCTTGCCGGGGCCGACGAGCAGGTTGTGCACGGTGACGTCCAGATCGTGGTGCGCCACACCGAGTCCCGCCGACAGCGCCCCCTGCGGATCCAGGTCGACCAGCAGCACCTTGCGTCCGTATTCCGCCAGCGCCGCACCGAGATTGATGGTCGAGGTGGTCTTGCCGACGCCGCCCTTCTGATTGCACATGGCGACGATCAGGGCGGGTCCGCTGTGATCGGCTTCGTGGGGTTCCGGAATCTCGCGTACCGGGCGTCCGGTGGGGCCGACCTCCTTGCCGTCGGACACCACATCGGGTGCCTCCCACAGTGTTTGCGCGGCGGTTTCGATCCGCTGGCCCGCACCACCGGTAGTCGTCACGTCCGCTGCTCCTTCGACGTTCCTGCCCTTGCTCCGTCCACCGACCTGCCGTGGACGAAGCGCCCGGCCGCGTGTGCGACCGGGTCCCTCCTAGACGCTACCGCCTGTTCACGCAAGACCAACGCTCGGACACGCACCCTAAACCTGCACTTCAGGGCCGGTAAGGGTGTCCTCGGTCGGACTGGTGTCCGGTCAGGAGCATTCTTCGCTTGTGGGACAGCAGGTTACGGCCTATGCACCAGGACTGCGGGAGATCAGCGGGGGTTTCCTCGAATCCTGTCCGATCCGGCCCACCCGATTCCGCTCCCGCTCAGTCGATCCCTACCAGGTGAACCGCCTCCCCTTCGCCGCCCACACCCCGCCCCCGCGGGGTGATCCGCCATCGACCCTGACGGCAGCTGCCCACGATAAGGCCCCGAGCCGCCGAACGCGACACGGCGGCACGAGCCGACCATGTCCTGGGACCGGGCCGAACTCGGCCAACATGTCGATCGGCTGCACCACCCGTCGATACCCGGAGTCTTCCGAAATCCATCTTCGCCGGGGACGAACTCCGCCTCCACCGCTTCGCCGGGCGAGGATGCGGAGGGGCGGCGCGGTTGCGCCGGCCGGCGTCCTTCTCGCCACTTGTCCCGGAGGTCTGGGTGGGGCGGGCCCGTCGATCGGATCTCTTGCGGGGTGTAGCGGGTATGGTTCGGGGGAGGTTGCGGGTGCGAAGGGCCGAATGTTGTTTGCGGGTACGGAATTCGCCGGGTATTTGATCGAGCGGCGGCTCGGTGGGGGCGGGATGGGGGACGTTTTTCTGGCCCGGCATCCGCGATTGCCTCGGCTGGTCGCGATCAAGCTGCTGGCGCGGGAGTTGGTGTCGCAGCGGGAGACCCGGTTCCGGTTCGAGCGGGAGGCCGAGCTGGTGGCCCGGCTGGATCATCCGAATATCGTTGCGGTGCACGATCGGGGGGTCGAGGACGGGCGGTTGTGGATCGCCATGCAGTACGTGGACGGTGGGGACGCGGCGGCGCTGGACCCGTTCACACTGCCCACGCACGACGCGGTCCACATCATCGGCGAGACCGCCAAAGCGCTGGACTACGCCCATTCGATGGGGGTGATCCACCGGGATGTGAAGCCGGCCAATATTCTGCTGACCCGCTCGGTGCCGGGGCAGGATCGGCGGATTCTGCTGACGGACTTCGGGATCGGGCGACTGCGCGACGACTCGGCGCAGATCACCCGGACCGGGATGCTGGCGGCGACGATCACCTACGCGTCGCCGGAGCAGCTGTCCGGGGCCGCGCTCGACCACCGCTCGGATCAGTATTCGCTGGCGTGCACACTGTTCCGGCTGCTCACCGGATCGACGCCGTACCAGGCGGAGACCGCGGCGGCGGTCATCGCGGGGCACCTGCAGCATCCGGCGCCGCGGGTCACCGACCGGCGACCGGAGCTGCCCGCCGCCCTCGACGCGGTGCTGGCGCGCGGGCTGGCCAAACGACCGGAGGATCGCTTCGACTCCTGCCGTGCGTTCGCCGACGCTGCGCTGCAGGCACTGTCGGACGAGTCCGAGTCCACCATGCTGCCGCTGCAGGTGGCCGCCGCATCCCCCGTGACGACTCTCTTCGCGAGCGCCCGGGCGACGACGACCGGACCGAGCGGCAGCGTGTCGGCCACCATCACCCTGCCCCCGGCGGGCGAGGCCACCGTGCTGGACGAGCCGTCGTCACCTCCGGCTCCTACGCCGAACCGGAGCGGAAGGCGCGGACGCTGGATCGCCGCCGGTGCGGCCGCGCTGGTCGTCGTGATCGCGACGGCGGCCGGAATCGTCTGGGCGACACACGATTCCGGGTCGTCGAAGAACACGCCCCCGGCGAACACCGGCGGCCCGTACGCCGCCGTGTACCCGGGTTTCGTGCCGCTCACCCAGATCGACGCTCTCGGTGACAAGGTCGCCTACCCCGTCTCGGTAGAGGACCCCGCGAACGACGGCCGGCTGCCGTGCAAGCCGGTCGCCATCGCTGCCGCAGTGCCCCTGACGGGCGCCGATACCGATGTTGCCCTGGGCCGCACGGTGATCGACGCCGTAAAGCTGGCCGTCGACCAGTTCGTCCAGGGTGGGAGCAAGGCCTGTCCGGTCACCGTCCGGGAGTTCGACACCGCGGGCAGCCAGACGACGGCGGCGCAGATCGCCGAGAAGATCGCCGCGGACACCTCGATCGTCGCGGTGATCGGTCCCGCCCTGTCCCGCGAGGTGGTCGCGGCGGGCCAGACGTTCGACGCCGCCGGGCTGTCATTTCTCACCCCCGCGGCGACGAATCCGCTACTGGCGCAGTCGGGTTGGTCCGGCTTCTTCCGCGGCCTGGCCAACGACAATGCGGAGGGACCGGCGCTGGGCCGGTATCTGGCGAACACCGCGCGCTTCTCCCGGGTCTGCGTGGTGCGCGATAGCGGCGGCGGCTTCGGCGACTCGCTCGCGGACTCGGTGACCTCGGGGCTGGGCACGGCCGCGCTCGCGGGGTGCGAGGTCAGCATGGACCCGAACGGCGATCCGGGTGACGCCGTGAACACCATCGCCGGCGCGCACCCGGACGCGGTGTTCTACGCCGGGTACCCGCCGACTGCCGCCCCGCTGCTCACCAAACTCCGGAGTGCCGGTGTCACGGCGACTTTCGTGCTGGGCGACGGCAGCTACGACCCGGGCTTCAGGACCCTCGCGGGTCCGGCGGCCACCGGCACCCTGGTGGCCTGCCAGTGCGGCGCCGCCACCGAACGCTTCGTTGGCGACTACCGGTCCGCCACCGGTTCCGCCCCGACCGCGTATGCTGCCGAGGCCTACGACCTGACCGCGATCGTGTTGCGGGGCATCGTGTCCGGGCACGCGGGCCGCACGGAACTGCGGGCTTACCTGCGCGTCTACAACGGCGACGGCATCGCCCACTCGTACGGCTGGGGCGCGACCGGTGAACTCGCCGATCCCCGGATCTGGCTGTACCGGATCTCCTAATCCTGCTCGACCCGCTCGGGCCGCAGGTGTCGCAGCGCGATGACGGCGGCCAGGCATCCGGCCCCGAGGGCGATGGCCATCCAGGCGGCGCGGTCACCCGATCCGACGGCCTGTTTGGGATGCAGAGGGAGCGTGTCGCAGCCGCGGAATTCCAGCGCGAGCACGGCGGTCGGAATGAACAGCAGGCCGATCGCCAGCACGGTCCCGGCCGTGCCGCGGGTGGTGACCGCGCCGAAACTGTACCCGGCCAGCGCGGCGAGGGCGCAGCTGCCGATCAGCGCGGTCCACGAATCATCGTGCCGTGTGCCGGGAGCCAGCAGCGCGAACACCCCGAGGGCGACGATCGCGGCCGCGGCGACGACCGGCGCCTGGTGCCGCAGACCCGCCGCCAGGCCGAGCGCCATGACCGTCAGTATCGGCGCGAGCTTCCAGTGCGCCTGGGCCGCAATGGCGATCGCGCTGCCGGTGGCCGCGAGCGCCACCGCGAGCAGGGTGAGGGTGCCGTCGCGCTCGGGCAGCAGCAGCGCGGCGATCACCGCCGCCGCGAGCACCGCGAGCGTTCCGGCCACGATGACCGCGGTGCCGCTCGTCGCCGTGGTGAGCCGCTCCGACACCACGTCGATGGTGGTGACCGCCACGGCCGCGGCGAGCACCGGCGCGAACGGCAGGTTCAACGCGGTGGAGTAGGACGCCAACCCCGCGCGTGGGGAGAGGGTGAAGCATACGGCCAGCAATCCCATCGTCGGTGCGGTGAGCCAGTACGGCGGCAGATCCACGAAGGCGCGTTCGAGCAGCGACTTGGTCCCCTCCTCGGCGGCGATGGTCGCGATGTGGTCGCCCACCGTGACGCCGATGAGCGCCCCGAGCAGGAATCCGATTGCGGGCGGCCGGGATTCGAGCGCCGCCGCCCCGGCCGCGCCGAGCAGCACGCCCGCCGCGATCGAATCGACGA
The DNA here is from genome assembly GCF_044766925.1 of Nocardia sp. NPDC101769. Classification (NCBI taxonomy): domain Bacteria; kingdom Bacillati; phylum Actinomycetota; class Actinomycetes; order Mycobacteriales; family Nocardiaceae; genus Nocardia; species Nocardia sp. NPDC101769. Next base: position 25,428 of record NZ_JBIWMX010000029.1, read on the forward strand.
AGTTGGCGGTGGCCAGGCTCGCGGAGGTGGCATGCACCAGCAGGTGGTTGATGACCAGAATCAGTGTCGCGACCGTCGCGGTGCCCCAGGCGGTGCGGGTGCCGAACATGCGCACGCACACTGCGGCCAGCACCGCGATGATCACGCCCACGGCGGTGGCCCGGGGCACGGTCACGCTCAGCAGCGTCATCTGCAGCGCGGACGATTCGGCGGCGCACCCGGTGTCGATGGGCACCATGAGGGCCAGGCCCGCGATCGCGGAGGCGGCGCACCCGCCCACCGTGTCGAGGGTTGCGCGATACCGCTGCACGGGCGGCTCCCAAGGTCTGAAGCAACAGGTCAGTTACCGTCCAGTCACCGTAACAGCGCGCGCATTCACCGGGGGTGGCGGCGGGCCGCCCAGTCGGCAGCGAAATCGCGGAACCGCCGCACCGCCTCCGACGGCGCGGCGGTCGCCGACCAGATCAATCCGACATCGCGGGACGCGCCCGCGTCGGCGAGCGGAACGACGGCCAGCCCCGGCGGCATCGGTTCCTCGGCGGGCACCAGTGCGACGCCGAGCCCGGCCGCGACCAGCCCGGAGACCGTCACCAGATCACTGGACTCGAAGACGATGCGCGGCCGGATCCCGGCTGCCGCGCACAGTTCGTCGAAGATCCGCCGCATGCCGAATCCCGGGTGCATGGTGATGAATTCGGCGTCGGCCAGCTCGGTCAGCCGGATCGGCCGCTGCCCGCTCTTGGCGGACGGCGCGGCCAGCCGGTGGTCGGCCGGAACCGCAAGCACCAGCGGCTGATTCAGCAGGGTGTGCCACCCGATGCCGGGCTCGCCGGGCCGCGGCGACACCAGTGCCAGATCGGCCTCGCCGTCGAGCACCTGCCGGGTGATGACCTCGGCCGCGCCCTGATACAGCGTGAAGGCGACCCGCCCCGAGCCGCGCCGGAATTCGCCGATCAGCTGCGGGGCCAGCCGGCTGCCGAAGGAATGCAGGAACGACAGCCGGACCACCCCCTTGGCCGGATTGATGCGGTCGGCGACGGCCTGCTCCCCGGCGTGCAGTTCGGCGCGGGCGCGGCGGGCGTGCTCGTAGTAGAGGCGGCCGTAGTCGTTGAGCCGGATGCGCTTGCCGTGCCGGTCGAACAGCGGTGTCCCGAGCCGCTTCTCGAGCCGGGCGAGCATGCGCGACAGCGTGGGCTGGGCCAGGTGCAGCCGGTCGGCGGCCGCGCTGACATTCTCCGTTTCGGCGAGTGTCGTGAACCACTCCAGATCTGCGCCGAGCACGCCGCCTCCTCGCTATATGTCAGCAGAGCATGGGCATCCACATCATCATGCATTTCCGTTCTAAGTGCCAGCGTCGCACCCTGGATCCCGCGCCCCCGTACCGAGAGGATCCGATGACTACCGTGCAAGGGACGACCAGCACCACCGCGTCAGGGCCGACCGGTACGGCGATGCCGGGACCGATCAGCGCGGCGACGCCGCAACCGATCAGTCCGGCGGCGCCGGGGCCGATCAGCGCGGCAGCGGCGGGGCCGATCAGCGCGGCGACGCCGCAACCGATCAGTCCGGCAGCGCCGGGACCGATCAGCGCGGCAGCGGCGGGGCCGATCAGTCCGGCAGCGGCGGGGCCGATCAGTACCTCTGCGCCGGGGCCGGCCAGTACCGCCGGGCCCGACCAGTCACGGTACGCACACGAGAAGCGGGTCACCGCAGCCCTTTTCGCGGCCGGGCTGACCACGTTCGCGGCCATGTACTCCACCCAGTCGCTGCTGCCGAGCCTGTCGGCCGCCTTCTCGGTCCCGCCCGCGCACGCGGCCCTGGCCGTCTCACTGACCACAGGTTTTCTTGCGCTGGCCATCATTCCCGCGGGTGCGCTGTCCGCGCGGATCGGCCGCACCAGGGTGATGATCGGATCGGCGGTGGTGGCCTCGGCGCTCGGTCTGCTGCTGCCGCTGTGCCCGACCCTCGACACCCTGCTGGCGGTGCGGGCCGTGCAGGGCGTCGCGCTGGCGGGCGTGCCCGCGGTGGCCATGGCGTACCTGGCCGAGGAGATCGGGGCGGCCGGACTCGGCGCGGCCATGGGCGTCTATATCGCCGGGACCACCATCGGCGGGCTGGCGGGCCGGTTGATTCCCTCGCTCGCCCTCGGGCTGACCTCGTGGCGCTGGGCGGAGCTGGCGGTCTCGCTGGCCGCCGCGGTGTGCACGGTCTGGTTCGCGCGCACCCTGCCGCCCTCGCGCGGATTCGCCGCGCGCCCGGCCGGATTCGGCACCATGGCCGGTGATCTCGCGGCGCAGCTGCGGCATCGCGGCCTGGTCGCGCTGTTCGGTCTGGCGTTCCTGCTGATGGGCAGCTTCGTGTCGGTCTACAACTTCCTGGGTTACCGCCTGATTCATCGCCCGTTCGAATTGCCCACGGCCCTGGCCGGATCGGTGTTCGTGCTGTACCTCGCCGGGACGGTCGCCTCCGCGTACACCGGCAGGCTCGCCGACCGCCGCGGCCACGCGGGGGTCCTCACCGCCGCGGTGGCGTTGATGGCCCTCGGTGCGCTGATCACCATCCCCGATCACCTGACCACGGTGCTGATCGGCATCGTGCTGTTCACCACCGGGTTCTTCGCCGCGCACACCACGGCCAGCGCATGGGTGGGCACGCTGGCCGAAAATCGCGGCGCGGCATCGTCTCTCTATATGTTCGCGTACTACCTGGGCAGCGCGGTGGTCGGCAGCGCGGCCGGGATCGCCTACGCGGCAGGCGGCTGGGCCGGCCTGGTGGCCTGTGTGGCAGCGCTTTTCGGGCTCGCCGCGCTGCTGCTGGTCTCGCTGTTCACGGCTGGTCGACCGGCGCGGGGTCGGCACTGATGTCGGTATCCGTGCCCGCGCATGCCGGATTCGGACTGTCCTCGGTGACCTCGGTGCACAGCGGCAGCACCGCCGGGGGAGCGGTGTGGACCTCGATGGGCGCGGGTGCGCGCTGGGCCGGACCGGCCACGGCGGGCACCGCAAGGTAGACGAAAGCAGTGGTCAGCCCGGCCAGGACGAGAACCATGGCTCCGGCCGCCAGCGTGGGCAGGACAGTGGCGGAACGCGCCCAGGCGACAACGGCCATGACCCTCACCTCCTCGCAGCGGACGACGATGCGTCTATCTCTCATCGCGTCGTAACGCGAGCCGCCCGCACCGGCCGTGCGGGCCTCATGAGGCCATGGTCGGGCTCGGTGCGGGGCCGGTCAAGCGGTAGCGGGCCCATTTGCACGATGTTTACGCCTGGTTGACATGGATTTATGCGGTTCCCGCTCAGCGCAATCCGGCGGCGACCGGAATCAGACCCCGGTGTGGCTGTCGATGAAGACCTGGTAACCGTCCAGCAACCGATCCAGGGCGAAGCTGAAATCGGCTTCCTCCCAGTTCATGTCGTCGGTGTCGAAGGCGCGGTTGGCGAGGGCGGCACTGACGATGGGGAAGCGCCCGGGGTCGAGCACCGCGGTCAGGATGGCGGTGAAGTCCTGGTCGTGCTCGTCCTGCTGGATGGTGTCGCGCAGGAATCGGGTGCGCCCGATGACGTAGATCGAAAGGTTCACCAGCAGTTGCAGTTTGAGCGGTTCGGCGAGGTCGAGACCGGATAGCACGCGCATGCCCGCCTCGAGCCAGGCCATATTGTTCGGGCCCAGCGGGGGCGAGGTCATGGGGATGTCCAGCCACCAGTCGTGGGCGCGGATGGCGTGGAATTCGGCCCAGGCCCAAGCTTCCAGCCCGGCCCGCCAGCCGTCGGCCGGCAGGTCCGGCGTCACGTCGAAGATGCGGTCGTGCAGCAGCTCGACGAGGGTGTCCTTGCTGTCGACGTACCGGTAGAGCGACATCGTGGTGAACCCGAGCTCCTTGGCGACTCGGGCCATCGACAGCGCGGCATAGCCCTCGGCGTCGGCGACCCGCACGGCGGTGTCGAGGATCTGATCGAGGCTCAGTCCGCGCTTGGGTCCGCGGCTGCCTGCGTCGTCGAGATCCCATAGCAGCTTCACCGCCTTGGGCAGGACTCGTTCGTCGGGCCCCTTCATTTGACCTCCTGTCGTCGTTCCGTCTCCATCTTGCGCCATCTCAGAAACTGTGTAGTCTATAAACAAAATGTACGCCATATACAGTTTTTGATCGGAGTCCCTCCATGGCCACATCCAGACCCGAGCCCGCCATCGCGATCACCGGCCTCACCAAATCCTTCGGCGATCAGCCCGTGCTACGCGGCATCGATGTGACCGTGCCGGCCGGCACGGTGTTCGCCCTGCTCGGTCCGAACGGCGCGGGCAAGACCACCGTGGTGCGCATCCTCACCACGCTGAACCGGCCCGATGCGGGGCAGGTGCGGGTGGGCGGGCACGATACTGTGCGCGAACCGGACGCGGTGCGCGCGGCCATCGGCGTCACCGGGCAGTTCGCGGCGGTGGACGAGACCCTCACCGGCGCCGAGAATCTGCGCCTCATGGGTCGGTTGCTGCATCTGGGTTCCAGCGAAACCGGCAGACGCACAGCACGATTGCTCGAGCAGTTCGATCTCACCGATGCGGCGGGCAAGCGCGCGGGCTCCTATTCCGGCGGTATGCGCCGCCGCCTCGACATCGCCATGGGCCTGATGGGGCGGCCGCGCATCGTCTTCCTCGACGAGCCCACCACCGGCCTGGATCCGCGCAGCCGCCGCGAGCTGTGGCGGGTGATCCGGGGCCTGGTGGCCGACGGCGTGACCATCTTCCTCACCACCCAGTATCTGGAGGAGGCCGACCAATTGGCCGACCGCATCGCGGTTCTCGACGCCGGGCGCATTGCCGCCGAGGGCAGCGCGGCGGAGCTGAAACGGCTGGCGCCGGGCGGCCACCTGCGACTCGGCTTCGCCGACGAGCACGGCCTGGCGGCGGCCGCGCGGGCCCTGCCCGGGGCGGAACCGGATACCGAGCAGCTGGCGCTGCGGGTGCCCTCGGACGGCAGCGTCGGCGATATCCGCAAGCTGCTCGACCATCTCGACGACCATGCCGTGGCGATCGGCGAATTGGCCATCCACACACCGGATCTCGACGACGTCTTCTTCGCGCTGACCGGTGCCACCGTGAAAGGCGCTGCGTGATGCGCACTCTCGTGTACTCCGTCCAGGACTCCGCCACCATGGTCGGCCGCAATCTGCGCCATACCCTGCGCAGCCCGGACACCATGATCATGACCATCGCGGTGCCGGTGACCATCTTGCTGATGTTCGTCTACGTCTTCGGCGGCGCGATGAATGTCGGCGGCTCCTATATCGACTATGTGGTGCCCGGAATCCTGCTGCTGTGCGCGGGTTTCGGCTCGGGCGCCACGGCGGTGGCGGTGGCCACCGACCTGCACAGCGGCATCGTGGACCGGTTCCGGGCCATGGCGGTCTCCCGCAGCGCGGTCCTGACCGGGCACGTGCTGGAAAGCGTGCTGCGCAATCTGCTCACGACCGGGCTGGTGGTGCTGGTGGCGGTGGCGATCGGCTTCCGGCCGACCGCGAATCCGCTGCGCTGGCTCGCGGTGGCGGGCATGCTGGCGTGTTTCGTGCTGGCGCTGTCCTGGGCGGCCGCCGCCCTGGGCCTGCTGGCCTCCAATCCCGAAGCGGCCAACGGGTTCATGTTCATCTTCATGTTTCTGCCCTACGTCAGCAGCGCGTTCGTACCGACTCACACGCTGCCGAGCTGGCTGCGCGGCTTCGCCCAGCATCAGCCGGTCACCTCGATCGCCGAGACGGTGCGCGGGCTGCTCATGGATACCCCGGTGGGGAACTCCGCGCCGACCGCACTGGCCTGGTGTGCGGGCATCGCCCTGGCCGGCTATCTGGGCGCGGGTGCGCTGTTCCGTCGCCGGCCGGCACATTGAGATACATATACGCTGATATGCGCATCTTGGCATGAAAGTTCGTATGATTCCGGTCTGACGGAACGAGAAAGCAGGGCACCGAGAATCTCGGTGCCCTGCGCGGCCTGCCGTGCAGCCGGGATCGCGCGGGCCGTCCAGCGCCGGCGCAGTATCGCGATCAGCACCGCCACCAGGGTGAGCAGCAGGATGGCCGTGCCGATCCAGATCTCGGTGCGGCTGTAGTCCGGAACCTGGTCCGGCACCGAGCCCGTGGCCAGCAGGATCGCCTCCAGGTGGCCGGCCGGGCCAGCTATCGTCACCATGATCGGCACATCCTTCCGAATCGCCGCTACCCGAATCGCCCTCGCTGTGAACGTCGTGTCCGCGGCACTCCCGCCATGGTCGATTCGAGCGCGCCGCCGGGCAAGCAGCGCCGCGTAAGGATTTCGTTCTGAATCAGATGAATGTTGGGATTCGCACACTCTCTGCCAAGCAAACGCTTGGGTTTGATAACGTCGGTGGGGCAGGAGGACGGTGACGGGCATCTGTCGCAACGCAGCGACGTCCGTACGCTGAACCGGACCGCGCATGCGCGGCCGTCGGAGCTATCAATGGGGATGTGACCCGGGGGCAATTCAATTCGACTCGACGTTGTTCGACGACGTGGGGTGTCGTTGCGTGCCGCCCGTCCCCGGCAAAGCAATCGACAGGAATGGCTCATGACCGAAACCAAGGTAATTCCCGACCCGAACCACCCGCTGCTGCCCCTGGCGCGGGCCTATACCGACTACTTCACCCCGACGGTCACCGGGCTGGAGAATCTGCCCGCGTCCGGCGCGGCCCTGGTCATCGGCAACCACTCGTCCATCTACTGGGCCCCCGAGGTGTGGATCACCTTCATGGCCATGCTGGAACACCGCCCGGACGAGCCCAGCTATGGCGTCGCGCACGACATCCTTTTGCGCGCACCGATTCTCGGCGACAGCCTGCGCCAGTTCGGCGTCATCGCGGCCTCGCGCGAGTCGGCGGCCAAGGGACTCAAGGACGGCGGCGCGGTGATGGTGTACCCCGGCGGCGACTGGGAGGCGTGCCGCCCGTGGACCGATCGCGGCAAGATCGACTTCGCCGAGCGCAAGGGCTTCGTGCGGCTCGCCCTCGAGATGGGTGTCCCGGTGATCCCCGCGGTCGCGAATGGCGGCCACGACTCCATCTTCGTGCTCAGCCGCGGTGAACGCACTGCACGGCTGCTGCAGCTCGACAAGCTGGTGCGCGCCAAGGTGTTTCCGTACACCCTCGGCCTGCCGTTCGGCGTCGCGCCGATCCTGCCGCAGCTGCCGCTGCCCGCCTCCGTGACCGTCAGTTTCCTGCCCGCGCTGGACTGGTCGGTCGAGCCGGGCGATCCGGAGGACGCTGACCTGGTCGACGAGTACTACACCCGGTCCGTCCGGACCATGCAGACCGAGCTGGACCGGCTGCGCGCCGAGACGCCGAACCCGGTGGCCGCTGGGATCAAGAAGCATGTGGCCGGGCTGCCCGGGCCGCTGAAGGGCCTGGCCGATCTCCTGTAGCCGGACCGCTCTGCTATAGGGGGACAGCGGATTTCGTCGTATGAGCCAGAGGCGGATGCCGGGTGCGAATCTCGACGTCGCACCCGGCATTCGCATCCCGCATCCGGGTGTGTCGGCGACGATGCTGAGCGGTAACGCTTTACCGTCGGCGATGGTGCGTATTACACTTTTCTCGGTTCAGGTCGTATTTCGCTCATTGGCTGAAGGCTAACGGGATCGGGACTGCGCACTCCTGGCGCAGCGCTGAAACGCATTGGCGTACATCATTTTCGACCGCACGGTTTGATCACGGAGCTCGCGGCGACATCGCGTGGATTCGAATGCGCGCAGGGAGTAGTCGGAACATGGTCGGGGTTGCGAGTTTCGGGAGATTTCCGGGGGCGCGAGCCCGCCTGTGTCCCAAGGCTGTTCGCGGCGAAGTCGGAGGCGACTTCCAGCACGACCACCGCGAACTGGAGGCGCGCCACTGAGACCGCCCCGAGGTCCGTGATCGAAATCTGGAGCGGAAGGTATCCAACAGACGCAACTATGGGCTGCTGTAACCCTGAGCCCATCCCGGCACCGATTCGGCGCGGACCGCTCTCGTATCAGAAGGAGGTCGAATTCGACGGCGAGCTACACAATCTGGTGGTTGTTCTCGAGCACGCGACCGAATTTCAGGATTGGCCGCGTTCTCGGTGAGTCGGCGCGCCTACGCCGACCATGTGAGCCGAATTCCGTTCGCACACCGAAAGAAGCGTCTCTATGATCGTGACCGCTCTCGTTCCCCCCGTGCACCGCCCCGCCGACATTCTGGCTCGCGCCCGGACCGTGCTCGAACCGCTACTGCGCGACGCGGTGCTGTCCCTGCCGGAACCCATGCAGCGCATGGCCGGATACCACTTCGGCTGGTGTGACGAGCACGGCGCCACCACCCACGGCGCCTCCGGCAAGCTGCTGCGGCCCGCACTGGCCACCTCCGCCGCCCTCGCCTGCGACGGCCTCTCCGACGAGGCCGTCGGCACGGCCGCCGCGGTCGAGTTGATCCACAATTTCACCCTGCTCCACGACGACGTCATGGACCTCGACGCCGTGCGCCACGGCCGCCCCACCGTGTGGAAGGTCTGGGGCGTTCCGGGCGCGGTGCTGCTCGGCGACGCTCTGCACGCGCTGGCGGTGAATGTCCTTGCGGCGGTGCTGCCCCCGGCCACCGCCATCGCCGCCATCGACCGGCTCGAGACCACGGTCACCGAGATGTGCCGCGGCCAGCACGAGGACTGCCACGCAGGGGCCGCCCAGGCCACCGCCGCCGGGTGGGAGCGCATGGCGATGGGCAAGACCGGAGCCCTGTTCGGCTGCGCGTGCGCGCTCGGCGCGCTGAGCGCGGGCGCGAATGCCGAAACCGTCACCATCTTCGAGTATTTCGGACGGAACCTCGGGGTGGCGTTCCAGGCCGGCGACGACCTCCTCGGCATCTGGGGCGATCCCGCGCACAGCGGCAAGCCGGCCGGGGATCTGGCCCGGCGCAAACGATCACTGCCGATCGTGCTGGCGCTGGAGTCCGATACCGATGCCGGGCGGGCGCTGAAACGGTTCTTCGATACGACCACACCGCTCTCCGCCGACGAGATCGACAGCGCCGCAACGCTCGTCGAGCAGGCGGGTGGTCGGCGCGGTGCCGAACTGCTGGCGCGGCAGCGCATACGCGCGGCGGTGGCCGCACTGCCGGACCGGCCCGGGTGCGGTGATCTCCGCGCCCTCGCTCAGCTCGTCGACCATCGGAACAAGTGACAAAGGAGAGGCTTCCCTGCAAGGGGCAGATCTTCGTTCGCGGCCGCGTGGTGCGGACCGTGGCCGAACACCAGATCGTCGAGGCGCTGCTCGCCGAAGCGGTCGCCCTCATCGAGAACACCGGATCGGAGGACGCCCTGTGAGTACCCCCACGATCGCCCTAGCGCCGCTGGACCGCAACGCCATGCGGGTGCGGGTCGAGGCCGCGCTCTACGAATTCCTCGGCGACAAGGCCGAATCCGCGGCCACCGCTGGACTGCCCGCCGACGTGGTCGACGCGGTGCGCTCGTTCCTGTTCGCGGGCGGCAAACGGATCCGGCCGCTGTTCTGCGTGCTCGGCTGGTACTCGGGCGGCGGCGGTGAGCTGCCCGACTCCGTGGTGCGGGTGGCCGCCGCGGTCGAGCTGTTCCATGCCGCCGTGCTCATCCACGACGACATCATCGACGACAGTGCCACCCGCCGCGACCGGCCCACCGTGCACCGGGCCGTGGCCGAGGGCGCCCGCGGCGACCGCCCGGCCGCCGCCCGCTTCGGCACCCACGCCGCCCTGCTCATCGGCGACTTCGGGCTGGTGTGGTCACAGGAACTGCTGCATACCGCGGGGCTCTCGGCGGCCCAGACCGCCGCTGCCGCACCGATTCTCGACGCCATGCGCACCGAGGTGAACTACGGCCAGTACCTCGATCTGCTCACCACCGGCCGCCCCACCCGCGACCTGGACCGGGCGCTCGAGATCATCCGGTACAAGACCGCGGCCTACACCGTGGAACGGCCGCTGCAACTGGGCGCGGCGCTGGCCGGGGCCGGACCCGAAGTGGCGCGGGCGCTCTCGTCCTACGGGCGGCCGCTCGGCGAGGCGTTCCAGCTCCAGGACGACCTGCTCGGGGTCTACGGCGACCCGGCGCTGACCGGCAAATCCAATAGCGACGACCTCCGCGAGGGTAAGCACACCGTTCTGCTCGCGCTCGCCCTGCGACACGCGAGCCCCGAGCAGCGTGCCCGGCTCGACGCCCTGGTCGGCAATGCCGGACTGGACCCGCGCGGGGCCGAACTCTGTCGTGAGATCCTCAGTGCCACAGCGCGTCCCACGGTGGAACGGATGATCCGCGAGCGCTGGCTGCTCGTGCAGCGGACTCTCGCACACGCCCCGTTCCCGCCCGCCGCGGTGTCCGGGCTGCGCAGCATCGCCGACGCCGTCATCGCGCGCACCTCCTAGCCGCGCTCCCGGGTCACACCCCGGGGCCCGCCCGGCGCTGCGACCCCGCTCCCGCCCAGCGATGTGGTTAACTCGCGGCAAGCGCCGGGCGGGCGACTGCCCGGACCCCGACCCGGGCGTCCGGAACGCATCCGCTCTCCCCGGCGTTGCCTCAGGGAGCCGAGAGGGTGGAAAGCATGGTGCGCCTTGTGCATTCGGTAGTCCCCGCGATCGGGGCGGTGGGGGCGTTGGCGGTGGCCCTCGTGGTGCCGCCCCTGCTGTCGTCGGCGGTACCGGTCCGCGAGACCGAGGTGGCGGCGGGGACCAGTATCAAGATCACCGCGAGCGGGATCGCCGCCGTACACGGCGGTGCGAATGCCGCCAACGCCGTCGTCTTCCTGGCGCCCGAGCAGATGCGGCGGCGCGCCACCGGCGACGGATCCATCGCCGTCCTGACCTCCGACAGCGGCGACCAGCGGGTGTCGGTGTCGGTGGTCGACGGCATCACCGACTTCGCCACCGCCGCCCCGCGCATGCTGCTGCCGCTGCGCGCGGCCGGGGTCACCGTGCTCTTCGACGGGGGAGCGGTGGAGGTCGGCGACTTCCACGGGCTCACCTGCGTGCTGCCCGACACCACGGGCGGAGTGTGCGCGGTGGCCAACAGCGGAGACGTGGGCGTGACTGTCACGGCCACCGGATCCACCCGCGAAGCCGGACTCCGGATGATCGCGGACGTGCTGAACTCGAGCAAGGCGGTCGAGGCATGAGCGGTCAAGCCCGGAGGCGGCAGCGAAGCGTAACCATGGAGGGCTCCGCTCAGGCCGGAAAGGATGCAGCATGAGCGGTCAAGCCCGGAGGCGCCGCTCCACCTCCCTGCGCTTGCGAAGCGTAACCATGGAGGGCTCCGCTCAGGCCGGAAAGGATGCAGCATGAGCTGGTTCCAGCCGCGATCGCTGCTGTTCTGGGTGTACTGCCTGGCCGTGATGGCCGGGCCGCTGCTGTTCGTGCTGCAGGCCGCCGGGCAGGTGTGGTTCGCGGGCGCGGCCGCCCTGGCCGCCCTGCCCATTACCGCCCTCACCCTGCTGGTCATCGGGCGAATCCTGTTCGCGCTGGATCCTTTCCGGGCCCGCCGCCACCTGGTCGCCCCCATGGTGATGGGCGCGATCTGGGGCGCGACGGTGTGGACCGGGCTGGCCATGTGGGCCAACGACCACCTCAGCCGCGCCATCACCAACCTGTTCGGCGACTCCTTCGCCGTCAACTGGAGCGCCGCCATCACCGCGCCCATCGACGAGGAGTACATCAAGGCCATCGGCATCGCCGTGGTCGCGTTGCTGTTCCGGGGCCGGCTGACCCGGCCCATGCACGGCCTGCTGCTCGGCGCGGCGGTCGGGCTGGGGGCGCAGATCGCCGAGGACTGCCTCTACAGCACCCAGACCGCACTGTCCTCCCCGCAGGATCCGGCGGTGGACGTGATCCTGGTGGCGGTGCTGCGGCTTTTCACCGCACTGACCTCGCACTGGGCCATGTCGGCGCTGGCCGGTGTCGGCATCGTGCTGCTGATCAGCCGCACCGATCGGTCGTGGGCCTGGCGGCTGGGCGTTTTCGCGCTGTTCTACGGGCTGGCCTCCACCATGCATGTCCTCTTCGACGCCCCGCGCCCGCCCGGTCCGGCGCTGTTGACGACCTACCTGCCCATCCTCATCGACCTGGTCATCTTCGCCGTCGCCTACGCCTGGGTGCTGACCACCGAGCGGCGGTGGTTCCGGGCGCTCATCGCCCGTCCGGCCGCCCGCACCATCGGCACCGAGGCCGGGCTGGCGCCCCTGCTCACTTACCACCGCCGCCGCAAAGCCCGTGCCGCGCTGCGCCATTCGACCGGATGGTCGCGCACGCAGGCTCTGGCCTACGAGCGCCAGCTGCTGAACCGGGTCACGGATCTGGATTCGGTTGCGCCACAGCAAACTCCGCTACCCCAGGGATACGGGCCCGGGCCGGGCGGCATCCCCGGTGACGCGCATGCGCGTTACGGCTGGTAGTGCAATTTCTGCGTGCCGGTGACCAGTGCATAGTCAGCTGGACGCTAGCGTGAGTCAGTATGAGTGAGGGTTGGACGCCGCCCATCGAGCCCGGGCGAGAGCGGGTGGGGGAGCTGTTGGAGCGCAGACAGCAAGCGCTGTGCAACTATCTCGACGCGAGCGCTGATATCGCCACCACCCGTATTCGCGCCAATCTGACCGGCTGGCAGCGCTGGCTGCAGCAGCTGCCCGGCTCCCCGGTCGCCCGCGCCACCGCCCGCCGCGACGCCCTGGTCCGCGAACTGGCCGTGCACGGCGTCGGCGCCGACGACCACCGCTGGGGCGTGCTGTCGGGCGCCTTCGTGCGCAGCCTCGGCACGCCCTTCTGCCTCGAGGACACCCTCGCCGACCTCACGCAGCGCTACGGCGACGATGCCCCGCACTGGGCCCGTCGACTGCCCGCCCTGGCCCGCGCCACCGAGGAGGCCCGGCCCATGGCCGCGGTCGGCGACCGCGCCGTGGTCGCCGGCCTCACCGAGGAGGTGCTGGCCGTCACCCGCACCGCCCCCGACGAGGCCGCGCGGCAACGGCTGTCCGACCACCTGCCCGGCGTGCTGAGACCGGTGCCCTTCGACATCGAATCCCTGCGCCGCGCCGATCCGCTGGTCGAGGTGGTGTTCGACATCTACGCCGACACCATCAAGCTCGACAACATCACGGTGAATCCGGAACTGCGCGGCACCGGCCTGGGCACCGCCGTCCTGCAGCACCTGTGTCGCGCCGCCGACGCCCACCACCTCTACATCGTCGGCCAGCTGGTGCCGACCTTCCGTGACGACGACTCCGCGGTCCCCATCCTCGCCGCCTGGTGCCGCCACCTCGGCTTCACGGTCAACGAACGCCTCGGCGGCCGCATCGCCCGCTCACCGATGAGCGTCCCCGACCCCGCCACCCCGACGGCGAACCCGGACAAGGCGTAGTTTCCCGGAAAACAGAAGCGCCGCATGCCGATCGACGGCATGCGGCGCTCGCGAACTGTGACTCAGGCGGGAATGCCCATACCCGAGGCCAGCAACGGCCACGAGTCGTGCAGGGCGGTCTCCCAGTACGGCCAGTAGTGGGTGCCCACCGGGTCGAACTGGTAGGTCGCCGGGATATTGATCGAGTCCAGCTTGTCCTTGAGGTTGTGGGTGCAGGCGTTGACGCCGCCCTCGATGATCATGCCCAGCGCCAGGTTGATGTCACCCTGCGGGCCGGGAGCGGACTTGGTGTAGTACTCGACGTCCTTCATCAGCGGGATGCCGCTGCCGCTGGAGATGTAGAGCTGGGTGCCGCGCAGCTTCTCGGCATTGATGACCGGGTCGTTGGCGGCCCACAGCGGGCTGTCGTCGGGTCCGTACATGTTCTCGGTCTTGCCGCCCGCCCAGGTCTCCACGGCGAACTTGAGGAACTGCTTGCCCATCGGGTCGGCGATCTGCGCGCACCCGCTGTAGGCGGCCACCGACTTCCACAGACCGGGCTGGGCCTCGGCCAGCTGCAGCACCGACGTGCCGGAGGTGGACAGGCCGGCCAGGGCATTGAGGCCGGTGGATCCGAGCGCGGCATCGAGCAGCGGCGGCAGTTCCTGGGTGAAGAAGGTCGTCCACTTGTTGCGCCCGAGCTGCGGGTCGTCCTTGATCCAGTCGGTGTAATAGCTGCCGCGGCCACCGATCGGCTGGATCACATTGACCTGCTTGTCGGCCAGGAAGCCGAGGGCATTGGTCTGGGCGTTCCAGCTGGCGGTGCCCAGGCCGCCATCGAGGCCGTTGAGCATGTACAGGTTCGGCGCGGCCTGCGACTCGTCGGCCGGACGTTGCACGTCCACGGGAATGTCCTGGCCCATGGCCGCGGAGTAGACCTTCAGGTGCCAGGTCCGTCCATCCTTCTGGATGGAGCTGATGGCCGAGGGTTTGTCCGGGTCGGCCGAGCCGGTGCCGGTGGCCAGGGCCACCGACAACGCGGCGGTGAGCGCGACGGCGGCGGTCCGCAGGGCGGTCCTATTACGTAGTGCAGAGAGCTTCATCGAACAGCTGATTCCAGTCCTCGGGCCACGTCGGCCTCATCGTCGATCCGTGCCGGGGCCCCGGCCGATCCGGATCCCCCGACACGCTATGTCTTGTGTCAAGGCAAAACTGTTACCTGACAAAACGTTTGCAGGATAGCCCCAATTAGCCGGGTACGCCGTCGCGACAGTATTCGCCCAGCGTGCGACCATCGACTGGTGACCGGCAAACCCGACGAGGAACAGCGTCTGCGTGATCTGGCGCGGCTGCGGCGCGTGCGGGACCGCATCGACCGGGAGTACGCGCAGCCGCTGGATGTCGAGGCCCTCGCGCGCGACGCGCACATCTCCGCCGGGCATCTGAGCCGGCAGTTCCGCGCCGCCTACGGCGAATCGGTGTACGCCTACCTGATGACGCGGCGCATCGAACGGGCCATGGCGTTGCTGCGGCGCGGGGATCTGAGCGTCACCGAGATCTGCTTCGCGGTCGGTTGCTCCTCGCTGGGCACCTTCAGCACCCGCTTCACCGAGCTGGTCGGGGTGCCGCCCAGCGTGTACAAGCAGCAGATGGCCGATGCCCCCGAGGGCATGCCCTCCTGCGTCGAGAAGCAGGTGACCCGACCGATCAGGAATCGAGAAGCCCGGGCAAGCGCCTCGCAACTAGCCTGACCGACATGGATATCACCATTGCAGCGAGCTTCCTCCCGCACAATGACGCCGATGCCGCGCTGGCCTTCTACCGCGACGCGCTCGGCTTCGAACTCCGCAAGGATGTCGGCTACAACGGGTTGCGCTGGCTCACGGTCGGCCCCGCCGATCAGCCCGGGACCTCCATCGTGTTGCACCCGCCGGCCGTGGATCCGGGCATCACCGAGGACGAGCGCAAGCTCATCGTGGAGATGATGGCCAAGGGCACCTACGGCGGCATCCTGCTGGCCTCGGCGGACGTCGACGCCGCCTTCGAGAAGCTGCAGGCCAGCGACGCGGTCGAGATCGTCCAGGAGCCGACCGATCAGCCCTACGGTGTGCGTGATTTCGCCGTCCGGGACCCCGCGGGCAATCTGGTTCGTATCCAGCAGGCTTCCTGACCCGCTCTTCTGCCCCACCGGTACGCCCGCACAGATGGAGACACGCATGGCCCCGAGCAAGTCCCCGCAGCCAGCCCTGCCCGCCGCCGACGCCCACGACCTGATCCGGGTGGTCGGCGCGCGGGTGAACAACCTCAAGGACGTCTCCGTCGATCTGCCCAAGCGCCGGCTCACGGTGTTCACGGGCGTATCCGGTTCGGGCAAGAGCTCGCTGGTCTTCGACACCATCGCCGCCGAATCCCAGCGGCTGATCAACGAGACCTACAGCGCCTTCGTGCAGGGGTTCATGCCGACGCTGGCCCGTCCCGAGGTGGACGTGCTCGAGGGCCTGACCACCGCGATCAGCGTGGACCAGCAACGCATGGGCGGGGATCCGCGCTCCACCGTCGGTACCGCCACCGACGCCAACGCCATGCTGCGCATCCTGTTCAGCCGCCTCGGGCAGCCGCATATCGGCTCGCCGCAGGCGTTCTCGTTCAATGTCGCCTCCATCAGCGGTGCGGGCGCGGTGACCGTGGAGAAGGGCGGCAAGCAGGTCAAGGAGCGGCGCAGCTTCTCGGTGACCGGCGGCATGTGCCCGCGCTGCGAGGGCCGCGGCGCGGTCAACGACATCGATCTGACTCAGCTCTACGACGACAGCAAGTCGCTCAACGAGGGCCCGTTCACCATTCCCGGCTACAGCATGGACGGCTGGTACGGGCGGATCTTCATCGGCAGCGGCTACTTCGACCCGGACAAGCCGATCAAGAAGTACAACAAGCGCGAGCTCGCCGACCTGCTCTACCGGGAACCGACCAAGATCAAGGTCGAGGGCATCAACCTGACCTACGAGGGGCTGATCCCCAAGATCCGTAAGTCCATGCTGTCCAAGGACATCGACTCGCTGCAGCCTCACGTGCGCGCGTTCGTCGAGCGCGCGGTCACCTTCCAGATCTGCCCCGACTGCGACGGCACCCGGCTCAGCGAGTTGGCCAGGTCCTCGAAGATCCGCGAGATCAGCATCGCCGACGCCTGCGCCATGCAGATCAGTGATCTGGCCGACTGGGTGCGCGGGCTGGACGAGCCGTCGGTCGCGCCGCTGCTGGAATCGCTGCGGCAGGTGCTGGACTCGTTCGTCGAGATCGGGCTGGGCTATCTGGGCCTGGACCGTGCCTCGGGCACGCTGTCGGGCGGAGAGGCGCAGCGCGTCAAGATGATTCGGCATCTGGGTTCGGCGCTCACCGATGTCACCTATGTCTTCGACGAGCCGACCGTCGGCCTGCACCCGCACGACATCCAGCGCATGAACGATCTGCTGCTGCGGTTGCGGGACAAGGGCAATACCGTGCTGGTGGTCGAGCACAAGCCGGAGACCATCACCATCGCCGACCACATCGTGGACATCGGCCCCGCCGCGGGTTCCGGCGGTGGCGAGATCTGCTTCGAGGGCACCGTCGACGGGCTCCGCAGCAGCGGCACCATCACCGGCCGCCACTTCGACGACCGGGCCGCGCTCAAGGACTCGGTCCGGAAGTCGAAGGCGGCGTTGGAGATCCGCGGCGCGACGGCCAACAACCTGCAGAAGGTGGACGTCGACATCCCGCTGGGCGTGCTGGTGGTCATCACCGGTGTCGCGGGCTCGGGCAAGAGTTCGCTGGTGCACGGGTCGATTCCGGCCGGTGACGGTGTGGTGTCCATCGACCAGGGCGCGATCAAGGGTTCGCGGCGCAGCAATCCGGCCACCTACACCGGCCTGCTCGAGCCGATCCGCAAGGCGTTCGCCAAGGCCAATGGCGTGAAACCTGCACTGTTCAGCGCGAATTCGGAGGGCGCGTGCCCGACCTGCAACGGCGCGGGCGTGATCTACACCGACCTGGCCATGATGGCCGGCGTGGCCACCGTCTGTGAGGAGTGCGACGGCAAGCGTTTCCAGGCGGCGGTGCTCGAATACCAGCTCGGTGGGCGCGATATCAGCGAGGTGCTGGCCATGCCGATCAGCGAGGCCCTCGGGTTCTTCGCGGACGGGGAGGCGAAAATCCCTGCCGCGCACAAGATCCTGCAGCACCTCGACGATGTCGGTCTCGGCTACCTGAGCCTGGGCCAGCCGCTGACCACGCTGTCCGGCGGTGAGCGGCAGCGGCTGAAGCTGGCCACCCACATGGGGGACAAGGGCGGCGTGTACGTGCTCGACGAGCCGACCACCGGTCTGCACCTGGCCGATGTGGAGAACCTGCTCGGATTGCTGGACCGCCTGGTGGATTCCGGCAAATCGGTCATCGTCATCGAGCATCACCAGGCCGTCATGGCACACGCCGACTGGATCGTCGATCTGGGTCCGGGTGCCGGTCACGATGGCGGCCGGATCGTCTTCGAGGGCACCCCCGCCGATCTGGTGGCCGCGCGCTCGACGCTGACCGGTCAGCACCTCGCCGCGTATGTCGGTGCCTGAGAACCGACCCCGAGGAAAAACCCGAACCCCGCCGGGAATATCGGCGGCCGCCGGCGGTTGATCTCGGCTGCCGACGGAAGGGAGCGATTGCGGTGAACGGGTTTTCGGCCGAGGGGCTGAAGAAGGTGAGCGAGGTACTCGACGGGTACGTCGAGCGGGACGAGGTGGCCGGCGCGGTCGCCGCGATCTACCGGCACGGCGAACTGGTGCAGGTGGACACGGCGGGCTGGCGGGATCGGGCGGCCGGGCAGCCGATGCGGCGCGACACCCTCTTCCGCATCGCCTCCATGACCAAGCCGATCACCGCGGTGGCGGCGCTGACCCTGGTGGACGAGGGCCGCATCGCGCTGTCGGATCCGGTGGACGCCTGGCTGCCGGAACTGGCCGGCCGCACCGTCATGCGCGATCCGGACGGCTCGCTCGCGGACGTGGTGCCCGCCGAGCGCCCGATCACGGTGGAGGATCTGCTCACCTACCGGCTGGGCCTGGGCTGGGGCCGCTCCAGCCTCGCACCGCAATTGTTCGCGCTCACCGCCGATCCCATCGCGAGCGCCATCGGCGTCGCGAACGCCGAACGGCTCGCACCGGACGAGTGGCTGGCCCGGGTGGGCGAGCTGCCGCTCATCGCGCAGCCCGGTACGGTGTGGCGCTATCACACCGCCTCCGACATCCTCGGCATCCTGATCAGCCGGGTGACCGGGCAGCCGCTGGAAACCGTTCTGCGCGAACGGGTCCTGACGCCGCTGGGCATGGTGGACACCGGATTCGCGGTGCCCGAATCGAAGCGCGACCGCCTGAGTGTGCTGTACGGCCCCGGCCGCACCGAACTCGACCGGCCTGCCACCACCGCGTGGGGCGAGCCACCGCTGTTCCCCTCCGGCGGTGCGGGCCTGGTGTCCACCGTGGACGATTACGCGCGCTTCGCCCGCATGCTGCTCAATGGCGGTGAGCTGGACGGGGTCCGGATCCTGTCGGCCGAAACGGTTGCCGCGCTGAGCCGGGACCACCTCACCCCCGAACAGCACGCGGCCGCCCCCTTCAATCCGCCACTGGGCCAGGCCATCTGGGCCGACCAAGGATTCGGCTACGGCGTGAAGATGCAGACCGAACCCGGCAGCGGCATACCCAGCGTCGGCACTCTGTCCTGGCCGGGCGGCCTGGGCACCGCCTGGTACGCGGACCCCGAAAAGGATCTGGTGACACTGCTTTTCGTGCAGTCCGCCAATATCATCATCGCCGCCGAGTGGCGCAGCCCGCTCGGCGACGACTTCCTGACCGGGGTCTACGGGGCCCTGGCGGACTAGTACACCGTCCCCATCGCCGAACGCACCTCGTCCAGGGTGCGCTCGGCGATCTCATTGGCGCGCCGATTGCCCTCGCGCACAATGCCGCTCGCGAAATCCGGGTCCGCGGCCAGCTCCATGCGCCGGGCCCGATGACCCGCGAAGAAGTCGTTCACCGCGTCGGTGGCCAGCTTCTTCAGCGCCGCGCCGCCGCCGTCGCCGAGCTTGTCCGCCAGCGTCTGCTCGTCGGTGCCCAGGCACAGTGCGGCCGTGGTGAGCAGTGCCGAGACGCCCGGCCGGGCATCGGGATCGAAGGTGATGCGCCGGTCGGAATCGGTTGCGGTGCGGCGGATGAGCGCGGCGGTCTCATCCGCGGTCATGGACAGCGAGATGGCATTGCCGTAGCTCTTGGACATCTTGCGGCCGTCCAGGCCCGGGATCTCCGGGGTCGAGGTGAGCAGCGCCTGCGGTTCCGGGAACACCCGGCCGTAGCGCTCGTTGAACCGCCGCGCGATGACCCGGGTGACCTCCAGGTGCGGCAGCTGGTCCTTGCCCACCGGCACGAGATTTCCCTTGCAGAACAGGATGTCGGCGGCCTGATGCACCGGATAGGTGAGCAGCAGCCCGCTCAGCGCCCGCTCCGAGGCGGCCAGCTCCGCCTTCACCGTCGGATTGCGGTGCAGCTCCGACTCGGTGACCAGACTCAGGAACGGCAGCATGAGCTGATTGAGGGCCGGCACCGAGGAATGGGTGAACACGGTCGCCCGGCTCATGTCGATCCCGGCGGCGGCGTAGTCCAGCACCGCGCTGTAGACGTTCTCGCGGACCTGGCCGAGGCTGTCACGGTCGGTGATGACCTGATAGTCGGCCAGGATCACCCACAGGTCCACGCCCAGTTCCTGCAACCGCACCCGTTCCCGCACGGTGCCGAAGTAATGGCCCAGATGCAGTCTGCCCGTGGGCCGTTCACCGGTGAGGACGCGGAAGCGGCCGGGATGCGCGGCCACCTCGGCGGCCAGCTCGTCGCTGCGCTCGCGGGACGCGGCGAAGGAATCCGAAGGGGTAGTCACCGTACAACTCCTGAAAGTTCATGGGGGCTGCACGAGTTGGGTGTTCCGGTCGGGAATCACGGGCCGCGTACAGCCCGTGGTCATGGTTCATCGGGCTGCTAGTGCAGCCAGCGCCATGCCTGCCGGGTGGGAATCACTTGTCCAGCTTAACAAGCCGCGGCCGCAACCGCCGGTCAGGGGTGCGCCGACACCACCCGCGGCATCGGCGCGACCGAGCCGGGGCACGGCGCGGGGCACAGATGCCCGGCCAGCGCGGTGTGCGGACTGCGGTGGCGCAGCGACCCGGCCACGGCGACCGCCTCCATCGCGATCACGATCAGGCCGTAGCCGTAGGTCGTGGCCGCCAGCCCGAACCGCTGCACGCACAGCCCCGCGATGACCGCCGGCACACTGAGCGACAGGTAGGAGACCACATAGATCGCGGTCACCACCTCTGCCCGCGTCTCGGCGGGTGACAGGCCGGTCAACATGCGCAGCGCGCCCGAGAACGACGGCCCGAAACCGACCCCGGCCACCACACTGGCCGCGAAGAACAGCCACACCGACTCCGTCGCCGCGCCCAGCAGCGCCAGCGAGACCCCGGACATGAGCAGGATCGGTCCGCGCAGCAGGGCCTGATCGATGGTCCAGTCGCGGGCCAGCAGTGCGGTGACCGCCGAGGTGCCCTGCAACGCGACCACCACCAGACCCCCGGCCAGCGGAGTGCCGACGTGAAAGTGCACCTTCATGAGCGCGCCGCCCAGCGCCAGATAGAGCCCGCCCAGCGCCCAGGTGGCCGCGATCGACGGCACCAGGGTCAGGAAGGCCACCCGGACCTCTTGCGGCACCGACACTTTGGGCTTCAGTGACGCCAGGCCCCGCCCGTCGGGCGCGACCGTCTCGGGAATCAGCAGCACGCCGATGACGATGACGGTGAACGCCACCGCCAGCAGCCAGTACACCAGCCGGGTGGGCGCGGGCGCGTAGGCCACCAGCAGCCCGGAACTGATGGCGCCCACCGCCAGGCCACCGCCGGCCGCCACATTCGTCATGAGCGCGCCCAGCCGCGATTCCGCGGGCTGTAGATCGATGAGCGTCGCCGTGATCGCACCCGTGGCGAGTCCGGTCGCGATACCCTGCACGATGCGGGCGGTGAAAAGCCAAGCCACCGACTGCGCTTCGGCGAAGGCCAGCGTCCCGGCCAGCTCCACCAGCACCGCCGCGATGAGCACCGGCCGCCGCCCGATATGGTCGGACAGCGAGCCGGCGAACAGCAGAGTCACCAGCAGCGCAATGGCATTCGCGGCGTACACACCCGTCGACATCAGTGACGAGTAGTGCCACATCTGCTGATACACCGGATACATCGGCGACGGGGCCGCCGACGCGAACAGCAGCAGCCCCAGCGCGATCGAGAGCAGCCAGAACGCCGCGGAGTTCGATATCCGGTAGCGCGCGGGGGTTTCGACGCGCACGGCGTCGTCGGGAAGGTTCTGCATTGTTCCTCGGGGCGGATCGTCGTGTACGTGCCGTTCGAGTGTGCCCCATCGGGGCACCAGTTGCCGCCCGCCGCGGTCGACGCCATCGCCCCCGACTCCGACTACGACTCCGACGGATATCTCCGGATCACGCAGGAGAAGTTCCACGACAGCTTCTGTCAGGACCTGACCGAGGACGAGGGCCGGTCATGGCGGTCACCCGGAAGGCCCCACTCGGCTCCACCTTCAGAGGACTGCGTGATCAACCCGGACAACGAGCGCCGCGTGGCCGAGCGGATGGGCTCGCGCCGGGACCGTCGAGCTGCCCTCGAGCCACGCCTCGCCGGCCTCGCAGCCGGTCGCCATCGCCGACCTGATCGATGCCGCGGTGACCGATCTGGGCTACCCGGTAGCACGCTGCGGATTCGCGGCGCATCCTGGACTTCGGGGTGCGCCGCGGAGATCTTGACTTTCCCTTCCCGGCCCCTCATGGTGGAAAAATTAGCAATGCTAATTGATGGGGAGACAACCTGACGCCCGAACGAGATCTCGTGGCGTCGTGATCGCCGGAGACCAGGGAGGCCATTGATGGTCGAGGACGCCGTTCGGGCGGAGCTTACCCAGCGATTCGCGGATCGGCTCGCGCATGCCGAGATCGCGAAGCAGTTCGAGGAACTGATGGCCGACGACCAGGTGCGGGCACTGGTTCCGCTACCCGAGGTCGCGGCCGCGGCTCAGCAGTCCGGGCAGGGGCTGGCCGGTGTGGCGGCGGTGCTCTTCGGCGGATACGCCGACCGGCCCGCCATCGCCGAGCGGGCCACCGAGATCGTGACCGGCGCCGACGGGCGGCGCACCCGGCGGCTGCTGCCCGCGTACCGGACCACGACCTACAGCGAGCTGTGGGTGCGCTCCGGGGACATCGCGGCCGCCTGGCACGCGGACCCGCGAAACCCCCTGCGCGCCGGGGACTTCCTGTGCGTTCTGGGCTTCGCCAGCGGCGACTTCACCGCCGTCGAGCTGGCCGGCATCCGGCTGGGCCTGGTGAGCGTGCCACTGCAATCGAGTTCACCTGCCGCGCAATGGCGTTCGATCATCACCGAGACCGGCGCCCGGATGCTGGCGGTGAGCCTGGAGCAGCTCGCGCCCGCGCTCGACTGCGTGCTCGGCGGCACGCCGGTGGAATCGATCGTGGTCTTCGACTTCGAACCCGGCGACGACCACCACGCCGAGACCTACGCCGCCGCACAGCGCCGCATCGCGGAGTCGGGGGCCGCGATCGGCCTGGAATCGCTCGCCGCCGTGGCGGAACGGGGCCGGGACCTGCCCGCGGTACCGCTCCACGTGCCCGCCGACGAGGACGAGCTCGCCCTGCTCGTCTATACCTCCGGCAGCACCGGGACCCCCAAGGGTGCTATCTACCCGCAGCGCCTGGCGACCGGTATGTGGTTGGGGCCCACGATCATTCCGGCCCCGGTCATCAATTTCTGCTACATGCCCTTGAGTCACATCGCCGGGCGGATGGTGCTCAGCGGCACCTTCGCGCGTGGCGGAACCGCGTATTTCGCGGCGGCCAGCGACATGTCGACCCTGTTCGAGGATTTCGGCCTGGCCCGGCCGACCGAGGCGTTCTTCGTCCCACGCGTGTGCGACATGGTGTTCCAGCGCTATCAGAGCGACGTGCAGCGCCGCATCGCCGCGGGTGTGTCCGCCGACCAGGCCGACGAGGACGCGAAAGCCGCACTGCGACAGGACTTCCTGGGCGGCCGCCTACTCCGGGTCATGGTCGGCAGCGCGCCGATCTCCGCGGACATGAAGGAGTTCATGAACTCGGTGCTGGGCCAGCCGCTCGTCGACGGCTACGGCTCCACCGAGGCGGGCGGCGGCCTGCTCATCGACAATGAGATCCGCCGGCCGCCGGTGATCGACTACAAGCTGACCGATGTGCCCGAGCTCGGCTACTTCGCCACCGACAAGCCGTATCCGCGCGGCGAGTTCCTGGTGAAGTCGATGCAGCAGATCCCGGGCTATTTCAAGCGTCCCGAGGTGACCGCCGAGATCTTCGACGAGGACGGCTACTACCGCACCGGCGATATCGTCGCCGAGGTCCGGCCCGACCATCTGGTGTACGTCGACCGCCGCAACAATGTGCTCAAGCTGTCGCAGGGCGAGTTCGTGGCCGTGGCCAAGCTCGAGGCCGCCTTCGCCACCAGCCCGCTCATCGCCCAGATCTTCGTGCACGGGTCCAGCGAGCGTGCGCACCTGCTGGCCGTCATCGTGCCCTCGCCGGCCGCCCTCGCGCTCGAACCCGCCGAGATGACCGCGGCCATCACCGAATCCATGCAGCAGATCGCCAAGGACGCCGAGCTGGAGTCCTACGAGATCCCGCGCGAGTTCCTGATCGAGACCGAGCCCTTCACCCAGGAGAACGGCCTGCTGTCCGGCATCGGAAAGCTGTTGCGGCCCAAGCTCAGGCAGCGCTACGGCGACCGGCTCGAGGAGCTGTATCGCGCGCAGGCGCGCCAGCAGGAGGATGAGCTGCTCGCGCTGCGCCGCGAGGCCGCCGACCGGCCGGTGCTCGAGACGGTGTGCCGGGCCGCCCGCGCCATCCTCGGCGGCGGCGAGCCACAGGCGGATGCGCACTTCACCGATCTGGGCGGGGATTCACTGTCGGCGCTGTCGTTCTCGACGCTGCTGCGTGAGATCTTCGATGTCGAGGTACCGGTCGGCGTGATCGTCAGCCCCGCCGGCGACCTGGCCGGGCTCGCCGCCCACATCGAGGCCGAACGGTCCGGTGCCGGCGGTCGTCCCACCGCGTCGACCGTGCACGGCGGCAGCGAGATTCGCGCCGCCGATCTCACCCTCGACAAGTTCGTCGACGCGGCGACGCTGGCGGCCGCGCCCGGACTGCCGCTCGCGCCGCAGCCGCCGCGCACGGTACTGCTGACCGGCGCCAACGGTTACCTCGGCCGGTTCCTGTGCCTGGAATGGCTGCAGCGCCTGGACGACACCGGCGGCACCCTGGTCTGCATCATTCGCGGCCGCGACGCCGAATCGGCGCGCCGGCGGCTGGACGAGGTGTTCGACAGCGGCGATCCCGAGCTGTTGCGGCGCTACCGGGAGCTGGCCGGGCGTCGCCTGCGTGTGCTGGCCGGCGACATCGGCGCGCCGAATCTCGGTCTGGATCAAGCGATTTGGCAGGAGCTCGCCGAGACCGTCGATTTCATCGTGCACCCGGCGGCGCTGGTCAATCACGTGCTGCCCTACGACCAGCTGTTCGGTCCCAACGTGGTCGGCACCGCCGAGGTGATCCGCCTGGCGCTCACCGCGACCCGCAAACCCGTCACCTACCTGTCCACGGTCGGTGTCGCCGATCAGATCGACCCCGCCGTGTTCACTGAGGACGGCGACATCCGCGAGATCAGCGCGGTGCGCACGGTGGGCGACGGGTACGCCAACGGCTACGGCAACAGCAAGTGGGCCGGTGAGGTGCTGCTGCGCGAGGCCCACGACCTGTGCGGGCTGCCGGTGGCGGTCTTCCGCTCCGACATGATCCTGGCGCACAGCGTGTTCGCCGGGCAGTTCAACCTGCCCGACATGTTCACCCGCCTGCTGCTCAGCGTGCTCGCCACCGGTCTGGCCCCGAAGTCGTTCTACGCCTTGGATTCCGACGGCGGGCGGCAACGAGCCCACTACGACGGCCTGCCCGCGGACTTCACCGCCGCCGCCATCACCACCCTCGGCGCCCGCGTCACCAGCGGTTTCGAGACCTACGACGTCTTCAACCCCCATGACGACGGCATCTCCCTCGACGAATTCGTGGACTGGCTCATCGAATCCGGTCATCCCATCGACCGCATCGACTCCTACCCCGACTGGGTCGGCCGTTTCGAGACCGCCCTGCGCGCCCTGCCGGAGCACCAGCGCACCCACTCGGTGCTGCCGCTCCTGCACGCCTACCGCCGCCCCGGCCTGCCCATCCCGGGCGCGGCGCTCCCGGCCAAGCGCTTCCAGACGGCCGTGCAGCAGGCAAAGCTCGGTCCGAACGGCGACATCCCGCACCTGACAAGGGAACTCATCGACAAGTACGTGACGGACCTGGGGCTGCGCGGCCTGCTGTAGCCCTCAGTCGCCGCCCGCCGCCGCGGGGATCTCGAGACCGTGCTGCAGCGCGGCGACGGTGCCGTCGAGGATCTCGTAGAGGCGGGTGAGGGACGGATCGGGGCTCGCCACCCAGTCGTCGAGCCCCACCCCGAAGGCCGCGAAGCAGGTCGCGGCGGCGAGTTTCGCCCGCAGATCGTCCTCGGCCAGACCGCCGCGGCGGGCGAAACTCCGGGCCAGCGCGTCCCGGCGGCCGAACGTGCCGGTGAAATTCTCCTGGCGCAGTTGCGGATTGGTGATCAGCACCAGCCGCGCCCGCCGGGCGGTGTCGGCCTGGCGGCGGCGCAGCTCGGCCTCGGCATCGTCGAGCAGGAACTCGCGCAGCGCGGCCCGCAGCGCGACGAAGACCGCCTCGTGCGGCGGGCGGCGGTCCAGGGCGGCCAGCAGGTAGGACATGACGTCCTCCTCGTGGCTGAAGACCACGGCCGCCTTGGCGGGGAAGTGGCGGTGGAAGGTGCGCCGCGAGACCTGGGCGGCGTCGGCGATCTCCTGCACGGTGGTCTGCTCGAAGCCCCGGCGCTCGAACAGCAGCAGCGCCGCGTCGATCAATTCGCGCCGCACCCTGGCCTTCTCGCGTTCGCGCAACCCGGTCGGTGCCGTCATCCCGCCCTCTCGTGTCGCCGATATCAACCCTGGTGTCTCAAAGTGACACTTCACAGGATAGTCTGGCCGAAGTGTCTCACTGTGACACCAAAGCGAGACGATACGAGAGGACTCCTCCGATGACGCGACGCACCGTGATCACCCTGGTCTCGGCGGCTGTGCTGGCCACCGGGCCGCTCGCCGCCACCGCCCAGGCCGACCCGCCCGCCCGGGCCGAGGGCGGGGCCCCGGGCGCCGTCGTCGGCAATGAGGCTCTGGCGCAGGACCTCTGGATCGACGGCGCCGGCTCGGCCCGCAAGCTCACCTACTGGACCCGCGACTCCTCCGATCAGCCCGCCTTGTCCACGGGCGTGGTCTTCACCCCGGCGGGCACCCCGCCGCCCGGCGGCTGGCCGGTGCTGTCCTGGGAGCACGGCACCGTCGGCATCGGCGACGACTGCGCGCCCTCGGTGACCGGTCGTTCCGACCGCGACATGGGGTTCCTCGCCACCTGGATGAAGCAGGGCTACGCCATCGTCGCCACCGACTACATCGGCCTGGGCACCCCCGGCGTGCACGCCTACCTCGACGGCCGCGCCGAGGCGCACGCCGCCATCGACATGGTGCGCGCCGCCCGCGCGGTGGACGATTCGCTGGCCCCGAAGTGGGTGGCGATCGGGCAGTCGCAGGGCGGCGGCGCAGCGGTTTTCACCGCCTCGCTCGCGACACGCTATGCGCCCGAACTGGATTACCGCGGCGCGGTGGCGACCGGCCCGGCCTCCAATATCGTCGACGCCGCGACCCTGATCGGGCCGGACACCCCGCCCATCGGGTCCTCGCACATCACCGCCTACGCCACCTACGTGTTCAACGGCCTGAAGGCGGCCCGCCCGGACTTCGACCTCGACAGCTACCTGACCCCGCTGGGCAAGCAGCTGGTGACCGACGCCCAGACCCTGTGCTTCACCCCGCTGGCCGATCGCGCCGCCGGTGTGTCGCTGAACCAGCTGGTGTCGCGGCCGCTGGCCGACGGCGATTTCGTGCCCACCGCGCGGTCGGTCATGGACGTGCCGCTGACCGGCTACGACCGGCCGCTGTTCATCGGGCAGGGCACCAATGACACCGATGTCCCCGCACCGCTGACCGCCAAGCTGGTCGCCGACATGGCCGCAGCCGGAACGCATCCCGAGGTGCACGTCTACCCCGGGAAGGACCACAGCGGCGCCATGCTCGCCTCACTGGCCGACAGCGTGCCGTTCGTGGCGCGACTGTTCTCCTGACGCGAGAGGCCGAGTGGCACAGAGCCACTCGGCCTCGGCGACTGCTGCTCCTGATCAGCCGATGGTGACGGTGGTGTCGATCAGACCGAAGACCTCGCCCTGCGGGCCCGACACGATGCCCATGCGCCCGAAGGGGCTGTCCGAGGGGCCCATCAGCACGGTCGCGCCGAGCTCCTTGGCCTTGTCCAGCGCGCCGTCCGCGCCCGCGACCTGGAACCAGGTCAGCCAGTAGTTGGGGCCGCCGCCGGGCTGGCCGGTGCTGTCGGCCACGCCGCCCATCGGGCGCCCGTCCGCGCCGGCGAAGGTGGAGTACGGCATCTGCTCGCTGCCGATCTCGTCGAAGGACCAGCCGAAGACCTGCTTGTAGAACTCCTGCGACGGCGTGTACGCGGTGGTGTGCAGGTCGTTCCAGCAGTACGCGCCGGGCTCGTTGAAGATGCCGGCGCCGGTGTGCGCCTTGGCTTCCCACACGCCGAACGCCGCGCCCCCCGGGTCCGCGCCGACGAACATGCGCCCGACGTCCATCACGTCGAAGGGCGGCATGAACACCATGCCGCCGGCGGCCGTGACCGCGCCCGCGATCGCATCGGCATTCTCGGCGGCGAAGTAGGTGGTCCACACCGAGGGCATGGCGGCCTCACCCATCTTGGGCCCGATGCCCGCGGCGGGCTTGCCGTCGAGCATCGCCATCAGATACCCGCCTGCCTCGGGCGGACTGTCGAGCACGTCCCAGCCGAGCAGCTGGGCGTAGAAGTCCCGCGCAGCGGCGGGATCGTCGACCGAACAGTCGACCCAACACGGAGTTCCTTGCGGCCAAACCTTGTCTGTCGTGGGCATACGTATCCTCCCGAGAATCGGTCGGTAGCGGCCTGTCGGAGGGCAGGCACATGGTCAGCTAACCATGCTTCCCGGCATTCCGATCACGGAATACCGACTGGTCACGAACTCGTGTTGAACATTCCGGGAGCACCCCGGCGTCGACCAGGTCGGCGGCGATTCCGGATCACGGGCGGTACGGGTAGGCGCCGCCGTCGATGACGATGCGCTGGCCGGTGAGATAGCCGGCGGCGGGGGAGACGAGGAAGGCGACGACGTCGGCTACCTCTTCGGGGCGGCAGACATGGCCGAAGGGGGAGGTGGCGTCGAGGTCGGCGGCGTGGCGGTGGATGCCGCCGGACAGGGCTGCGGTGAGGCGGTCGCCCATGTCGGAGGCGACCAGGCCGGGGGCGACGATGTTGACGTGGATTCCGTTGGGGGATTCCTCTTTTGCGAGGGTGTGGGCGAGGGCTTCCAGGGCGGCCTTGGCCATGTTGTAGGGGGCGCCGGCCGCGCCGAGGGTGTGGGCGGCCACGCTGCTGATCATGATGATGTCGCCGCGTTCACAGGTGCGCATGCCGGGTAGCACGAGCTTGCTGAGGTGGTGCGGGCCGATGGCCTGAATGCGCAGGAGTCGCTCGACCTCCGCCGGATCGGTGTCCGAGACCGGGCGGCCACGGCTGGCGATGCCGCCATTGTGGACGAGGATGCTGATCGGGCCGAGCTCACTGATCACGCGGTCGACCATGGCGGTCACGGCCACCGGATCGTCGACCGGGGCGTGCACGGCGAGGGCGGTGGCCCCCAGGGAATGCAGTTCGGCCACAGTGTCTTTCGCTGATTGCTCGTGGCGCACCCAGTTGACCGCGACCGCGGCGCCGCGGGCGGCCAGCGCATGACTGATGGCTCGCCCGATACCGCGCCCGCCGCCGGTCACGAGCGCGACGCGTCCCGCCAATTCGCCTGCTGCTGTATTCACCAGGTCAACATATGACACCCGCCACGATTGCGGTCGACAGTGTCGGCCATTACAGTCCGACCGTTGGGTACGCTGGCCGATCGCGAGCCGCTCGTCCCCGGTCAGCCCACCGCGTCGATCTGGGCCTGACCGCCACCGACGCGGTCCTGCAGCCTGGCCACCGCCTGCGCATCGACGTCTTCGCGTTCAACTTCCCGCGCGGCCTGCCGCTGCGCCCGCTGTTGAACGAGAGCGAGCTGCTGCCCCGGCACATCGACCTCGACCCGAACGCGCCCAGCTGGGTGAACGTCCCTCTCGGCGGAAATATCGGCTGGCAGGGAGAGAAAGAGGCCCTGTCGTCAGCGTGGACGACAGGGCCTCTGCTGTCCGGGTTCAGGATTCGAGCGCGCCGACCACGTCGGCCGCGGCCATGACATCGTCGAAGGTGTCGCGGGCCAGCAGATCGGCGTAGAAACCATTGCGCTCCACCAGTTCCCGGTGCGTGCCGCGTTCCACGACGCGGCCATGATCGAGCACCACGATCTGATCGGCGTCCCGGATCGTGGACAGCCGGTGCGCGATCGTGATGGTGGTGCGATTCGCGGACAGCGCGTCGATCGCCGCCTGCACTTCGCGCTCGGTCCTGGTGTCCAGTGCACTGGTCGCCTCGTCGAGCACCATGATGGGCGGATCGCGCAGGATGGCCCGCGCCACCGCCAGCCGCTGCTTCTCCCCGCCGGAGAACCGGTAGCCGCGCTCGCCGACCAGGGTGTCGTACCCGTCGGGCAGGCTCATGATGTGGTCGTGGATCTGCGCGGCCCGGGCCGCGGCATGCAATTCCTCCTCTGTCGCATCGGGTTTCGCGAAACGTAGGTTGTCGGCGACCGAGGAGTGGAACAGGTAGGTCTCCTGCGACACCACGCCCACCGCCGCGGACAGGTCGGCGAAGGACAGCTCCCGCACATCCACGCCGTCGACGGTGATCCGTCCGGATGTCACGTCGTACAGGCGCGCCACCAGATACCCGAGAGTCGTCTTCCCGGAGCCGGTTTCGCCGACGATCGCCAGACTCGACCCGGCGGGGACCTCGATATCGATGTCGCTCAGCACGTTCCGATCCGCGTCGTAGGCGAACCCCACGCGCTCGAACTGCACCGCGCCCGTCACCTGCTCGGGCAGGGGTGTGGGCTGCTCGGGTTCCTCGATGTCCGGTCGCAGATCCAGGTATTCGAAGATCCGCCCGAACAGCGCCAGCGAGCTCTGGATATCGACGCCGGTCGACAGCAGCATGACGGTCGGCCGCAGCAGGCCGCTCTGCAGCGTGGTGAATGCGACCAGTGTGCCGATCGACACCAGGGGATGCCCCTGGGCCACGGTCATGCCCGCCGCCCAGTAGATGACCGCCGGCATGGCCGCCATCACGATCGAGATGGTCGACTGCCGCCACCGCCCGGCCATGCTGGAGCGGATCTCCAGATCCACCAGCCCCCGCGATTCCCGGGTGAAATCCTCGACCAGCGCGGGTGAGCGACCCATGGTGCGCGACAACAGGATTCCGCTCACCGACAGCGATTCCTCCACGATCGCCGACATGCCCGCCAGCTTGCGCTGCTTCTCCGCGGTGATGCGCCGGCGCTCGGAGCCGACCCGGCGGCTGATCCACACGAACAGCGGCAGCATGACCAGCGAGACCAGCGTGAGTCGCCAGTCCAGCGCGAACATGGCGATGACCGCCGCGACGACGGAGGTGAAGTTGGAGACCAGCGAGGTGATGGTCGATGTGACCGTGGATTGCATGCCGCCGATGTCATTGGCGATTCGCGACTGCACCTCGCCGGTGCGGGTGGTGGTGAAGAAGGACAGCGGCATGGACTGCAGCCGTGCGTAGACCGCCGACCGCAGATCGTGCATGACGTCCTGGCCGACCGCGGTCGAGATATAGGTCTGGAAGACGCCGAACACGCTGTTCAGCGCGGCGACCGCGATCATGCCCACGGCCAGCAGGGTCAGCAGTCCGGTGCGACCGTGCGGCAGGGCGTTGTCGATGATGCCGCGCAGCAGGAACGGGGAAGCCAGACCGGCCAGCGAGGCCAAACCCACCAGGGCCGCGACCAGGGCCAAGCGCCCGCGATACGGATGAAAGAGCCGGACGATCCGGCGAAGTTCCGGTTGTGAAGCCATCAGCGCCTCCTTTCGCGGGGAGTCACGCGCTATAACTGAGTTTGACTCATAATTGTTCCAGGGACAATGAGTTATGCTCTGAATCATGTCGAGCAGCCCTGTGGACGAGCCGCGCGCGACGGGCGAGAGGCATGTCGTTCCCGATGATGACCTCGCCGAACTCTTCCTGCGCACGACCAAACGGCTGCGCCGCACGCAGTCGGCGCGGCTGTCCCCGCTCGGCCTCACCCCGGCCCAGGCCCGCGCGCTGCGCATCATCGGCCGCGCCGACGAGTACGGCGACGAACCGCTGCGCATGTCCGCCCTCGCCGATCTCCTCGGCATCGTGCCCCGCTCGGCCACGACGGTGGTCGACGCGCTGGTCGCCGCCGGACTGGTTGCCCGCGAGCCGGATCCGGCCAACCGCCGCGCGACCCTGGTGACCCCGACCGCGGCGGGCCGCCGGGTACTGGCTCGGATGTCGGACGCTCGCCGCGACGCCGCCGAAGAGATCTTCGCCGCCCTCTCGCCCGGCCAGCGCCGCACCCTGCGCGAGCTCCTCGCCACATTGGCGGCCGACGACTGCGCGTCGCCGGTGACCCGGCGAACCGGCCCGGAGTAGCAGCCGAAGGTCCGGTCGGTCTCACGGATGGGGGCGGGGCTGTCGTGGGCCTCGAGTACGGTCGGGAGGGCGTTGTGCCGATCCGATCTCCACCTCGACCCGGTAAGGAGCCGATATGCCGCGGGAGCTGGCCGAGCTGCCCTTCGCGCGTTTCCTGGAACCCCAGGAGACGCTGCTCGATGAGGGCGCTTACGACTGTGCCCATTTCGACGGCCTCTCGCTCGACGACCCGCAGCTGCGCGGCGTCACCTTCACCGAATGCGCCATCTCGGCCACCACGGTGACCGGTGGCTTCTTCCGGTACTCGCGGTTCAACGATGTCTGGCTGGGCAGCACCCGCTGGATTCGGACCGATTTGTCCGAAACCAATTGGATGGATGTGGAATTCGTGCTCGCGGCCATGTCGGGGGTGGAGGCGTTCGGGTCGGCGCTGCGACGCGTGAGCTTCCACAACTGCAAGTTCGATTCGGTGAATCTGCGTGGCGCGGTGCTCACCGATGTCTCGTTCGTGGATTGCGTCCTGCGGGACGTGGATATCAGCGAGGCGAAGCTGACCTCGGTGACATTCCCCGGCTCGGAGATCTCCGGGCTGTCACTGCGCAATGCCAAGTTGAACAAGGTCGACCTGCGTGAGGCCCGGTCGATCGGCATCTCCAGTGGGGTCGAGTCGCTGTCGGGTGCGCTGGTCACCAATACGCAGCTGCTCGAGCTGGCCCCGGTCTTCGCCCACGCCTTCGGAATCGTGGTCAAGGATCTCTAGCTGGAAGCGGCCAAGGATCCCCGAGTTAGTAGCGCTAGTGAACTGACTCGGGTTACGCTCCTCACATGACGGAGTGGCGGCCCACGGCGTGCATCCTGTG
Organism: Nocardia sp. NPDC101769; assembly: GCF_044766925.1. Classification (NCBI taxonomy): domain Bacteria; kingdom Bacillati; phylum Actinomycetota; class Actinomycetes; order Mycobacteriales; family Nocardiaceae; genus Nocardia; species Nocardia sp. NPDC101769. Next base: position 58,636 of record NZ_JBIWMX010000029.1, read on the forward strand.
CGAATGCAATTGCGGCATCCAGGTGCTGCTCGGGCCGGACGGCCGGTCCTTCGAGAAGATCCGCGGCGACAAGCTGCATCCGGCGTCGGAGGGCTACACCTGCAACAAGGCCCTGCAGCTGGACCGCTACCAGAACGGGCACACCGGCCGGCTGACCTCGCCGCTGCGTCGGCGCGCGGACGGCAGCTTCGAGGAAATTGATTGGGAGACCGCGATTTCCGAGGTGTCGGCCAAACTGCTGGAGGTCGGGCACCACTTCGGCGGCGAGTCGATCTTCTATTACGGCGGCGGCGGGCAGGGCAATCACCTGGGCGGCGCGTACGCCCCGGCGACCATGGCCGCGTTCGGCATGAAGTACCGGTCCAGCGCGCTGGCGCAGGAGAAGACCGGTGACTTCTGGGTGGGCGCGCGGATAACCGGCCACCCGCTGCGCGCGGATGTCGAGCATGCCGAGGTGGCGTTCTTCATCGGCAAGAATCCGTATCAGTCGCACGGGTTTCCGCGGGCGCGCACGGTGCTGAAGGAGATCGCCAAGGACCCGGCGCGGTCGATGATCGTGCTCGACCCGGTGCGCACCGAAACCGCCGAGCTGGCGGACTTCCACCTGCAGCTGCGGCCGGGCACCGACGTGTACCTGCTGACGGCCATGGCCGCGATCCTGGTGCGCGACAATCTGATCGACGAGGAATGGCTGGCCGAGCACACCAGCGGCCTGGATGCGGTGCTCCCGGTGCTGCGGGCGGTGCCGATCGAAAAATATTGCGCCATCGCCGATGTCGACCTGGACCTGGTGACCGCCGCGACGCGCCGGCTGGCCCGCGCGAACTCGGTCGCCGCGCTCGAGGACCTGGGTGTGCAGATGAACCGGTACTCGACCGTCGTCAGCTATGTCGAGAAGCTGGTCTGGCTGCTCACCGGCAATGTCGGAAAGCCGGGCACCCAATACGCTTTCACCGGCCTGACCAATCTCGGCCACGACCGCGGACATCCGGCGGGGGAGGGCCCCAAGAGCCCGGTGGCCGGCGCGCAGATCGTGAGTGGTCTGGTGCCGTGCAATGTGATCAGCGAGGAGATCCTCACCGATCACCCGGCGCGCTACCGGGCCATGTTCATCGAGAGCGCGAATCCGGCTCACTCCCTGGCGGATTCGGCCCGCATGCGCGAGGCGCTGAAGGCGCTGGAACTGGTGGTCGTCATCGACGTCGCCATGACCGAGACCGCGCGCCTGGCCGACTATGTGCTGCCCGCGCCCACCCAGTTCGAGAAGTACGAGGCCACGTTCTTCAACTTCGACTTCCCGCGCAATATCTTCCACCTGCGGCACCCGGTGCTGCCCGCGCCCGAGGGCGTGCTGCCCGAGCCCGAGATCCACGCCCGTCTGGTCGAGGCCGCGGGCATGCTGAGCGAGGCGGACTACGCGCCGCTGCGGGCCGCGCTCGCACAGGGGCGGGAGGCGTTCGCCATGACGTTCCTGGGGATCCTCGGCGATCCGGCGCGGTCGAAACTCGCTCCCGTGCTGCTGTATCGGACGCTGGGGGAGATGCTGCCCGGCGGTGCGGCCTCGGCAGCCCTGCTGTGGGCGGCGGCCTACAACATGGTGCGCAAGTTCCCGGCCAGCGTCGAACGTGCCGGGTACGGAACGGGTCTGGCGGCGGGAGAGCGGCTGTTCGAGGCGATCCTGACGGGCGAGCACGGCATCGTGATCTCCGAGGACGATTACGCCGAGACCTGGAACCGGGTGCGCGACAAGGTGATCCGGCTGGAGATTCCGGAGCTGCTGGAGGTGATCGCCACCCTGCCCGTGCCGACGGAGGACGACAGCGCGGACTGGCCGTTCATCCTCTCGGCCGGGGAGCGCCGGGCCTTCACGGCCAACACCATCTTCCGCGACCCGGCCTGGCGCAAGCGTGATGCGGCGGGCACCCTGCGAATCAGCACCGGCGATGCCGAGCGGCTCGGGCTCACCGCGGGCGACCTGGTCCAGGTGACGACCCGCCGCGGCACCGCGCAGGTTCCGGTCGAGCCCACCGACCGCATGCGCCCGGGCCACCTGTCGCTGCCCAACGGTTTCGGCCTCTCGGTCGCGGCCCCGGACGGCACCTCGGTCACCACCGGCACCGCCCCGAACGAGCTGACCTCCTTCGACGACCGCGACGAATGGGTCGGCACGCCCTGGCACAAGTACGTCCCCGCCCGCCTGGATACCGTGACCACATGAAACGAACGAGTTTCGCGGACTGGCCGTGCACCGTCGCCCGCACCGTCGACCTGCTGGGCGACTGGTGGACGCCGCTCATCCTCCGTGAAGCTTTCTACGGCGCCAAGCGTTTCGATGATTTCGAATCCACCCTCGGCCTCAGCCGCAATATCCTCACCAAGCGTTTGAACCGATTGGTGGAAACGGGACTGTTGACCAAGGTTCCGTATCAGGAGCGGCCGGTTCGCCACGAATACCTGCTGACCGATCAGGGGCGCGATTTCTTTCCTGTCATCGCGGCCATGATGGCCTGGGGGGATCGGTACCTGGCTCCGGAATCCGGGGAACCGGTGGTTCTGCACCACACTGCGTGCGACCACGACACGCACGCCGAGGTGGTGTGCTCGCACTGCCGGGAGCCGTTGCGGCACGAGGATATTTCCGCTCGGCTGGGGCCGGGGTTTCCGGCTCGCCTTCGGAATACGGCCTCGGTGACCGGTCGTTTTGGTGAGGATGGTTGAAAATCCTTGTATCAGAATGAAATTCGTGGGTAATGGGTAATTGGGTCGCGGTGTTCGTCTGCTGTGGGTCGAGTCCGGTCGTTGGATCGTCGTGGGTGGAATCCGAACCGGTTGTCGGCTGGGGTGGGGTGGGCCTTAGGCTGCAGGGACTATGGCCCTGAACGCGACTCTCTACAACGTGAATGTGCAGTTGGCTGACGTGGATCGGGGGGTCTACGAGGAGTTGGAGTTGCGGGTTGCGCGGCATCCCTCCGAGACCGGCGAGTACATGTTGACTCGGATCCTGGGCTACTGCTCGGAGTATGAGGAGGGCATCGCGTTCAGTGACGGTGGAGTCTCTTCCACCGACGAGCCACCGGTCCTCATCCGCGACCTCACCGGTCGCCTCACCGCCTGGATCGACGTCGGCGCCCCGGACGCCGACCGTATTCACCGCGCCAGCAAGCTGGCCGACCGCGTAGCCATCTACACCCACCGCGACCCCGCCAAGGTCCTCGCCCAACTGACCGGCAAACGCATCCACCAGGCCGACCAGATCCCCCTCTACTCTTTCGCCCGCCCCTTCGTGGACGCCGCCACCGCCCTCCTCGACCGTCGCAACACCCTCACCCTCTCGATCACCGACCGCCACCTCTACCTGGACCTGAACGGCATCTCCCTCTCGACCCCCATCGAAGAACACTCCCTCACCTGACCCCTGCGGACCGACCTCCGAAGAGCCGAGCGGCCCGAATTCCGCCCGCGCCCCACGAGCGGTGCGGATTCGATCCACTACAGCCGGACGGTGCGGACGTCCGGCTTCCCTGCGCACGCCGGCAGGGCACGAGCAACCGGGCTTCAGGTGACCCGAGCACCCAACCTCGGGCAAACTGGCAACCACGATGTCTCGAACCCACCCCCGCCTAGCGATCGCAGCCCTGGCCGCCATAGCCCTGGCCGCCGCCGGCTGCGCCCAGAAGCACCCGGAGCCTCGGGTGGAACAGCCCACGTACACCGGCCCGGCCAATCAGCTCATCACCGTCACCGCCGATTCCCCCACCGCCACCACAGCCACCCTCACCGCCTGGGATCGCGACGGCACACAATGGGTTCGAGCGATAGGCCCCCTGCACGCCGACGTAGGCGCGCAAGGCATCGGCCCCACCAGCGAATCGGCCACCCGTTCCCCGGCCGGAATCTGGACGCTGACAGAAGCTTTCGGCATCTCTCCCAGCAACGGCACCAGACTCCCGTATCGCCGAGTGACACCATCGGACTGGTGGGTCTCCGACACCAGGTCGCCCTTCTATAACACCCACTACTCCTGCGCTCCCGGCACCTGCCCGTTCGATGAATCCGCCGGTGAGGACCTGGGTACGGCCGGTCCCGCCTACGACCACGCTGTAGTCATCGACTACAACCGCTCCCCGGTCGTCCCCGGCGCGGGTTCGGCTTACTTCCTCCATGTCGGAGACGGCACCCCGACCGCGGGCTGCGTAGCCCTTCCAGGCGCGGATCTGGACCGCGTGATGCGCTGGCTCGACCCCGCCCAGGGCCCGGTCATCGATATCGAGGTCCGGGATCGCCCGGCGAACTCCTGAACCGGCGAAAACCTCTGTGCAGGTTCTCACAATGTCGCAAATGCGACCGAAGTGGCTTTGACGTGCGCAAATGCCGACGCCCGGCGGTGTCATTCGGTATTTACCCCGCCTGACCGGTAGCAATCAGAGTGATGTGCATCAGCTATTGACCCGCATACCTGGGATAGCTGGATGTTTCGTTCAACTAAGGTTCGGGTATTCGACCTTGTCGAACGCGATCACCGCAGTTCGGTGATTGTCCGCTGGACGTGTTCGGGGCGTCCTTCGGACGAAAGGATATGGATGATGGGCGCGAGCCTGATGATCGTGGGGGACGACTACCGGGTCCGCAGCGCCCTGCGGGCGGCGATGGAAGGGGAGGGCTACGAGGTCGCCGAGGCAGGCGCGGCCGAGGTGGCCCTGGAGCGGCTGCGCAATCACGGCGCGCCGGATGTGATGATCGTGGACCTGCTGGTGGGCGAGATGGACGCCTTCACCTGTATTCGCGAGGTGCGGCGCGCGCACCAGGTGCCGATCATGGTGGTCAGCGCCAGCGCGGACACCCATGATGTGGTCGCGGCGCTGGAGGCGGGGGCCGATGATTTCGTGACCAAGCCGTTCGAGCTCAAGGAGATCAGCGCGCGCATGCGGGCGCTGAGGCGGCGGCCGCACCTGGGCGGGCTGCCCGAGGATCCGGCGGCCGAGCCACCGGTGGAGATCGTTCTGGACGCCGATGATGCTGCGCCGCTGGTGCTTTCGCCCGATGGTGGCGTTGTGCGCCGGGGCGAGGAGCAAATTCCGTTGACCATCACCGAGTTTCGCCTGCTGTGCGAACTCGCCGCCAATCCCGGCCGGGTGCTCAGTCGCACCCTGCTGCTCGAACGAGCCTGGGACGAAGGCTTCTTCGGTGACGAGCGGCTGGTCGACGTCCATGTCCGCCGGCTGCGCACGAAGATCGAGGCGGACTCGTCGGAGCCGCGCATCGTGGTGACCGTGCGCGGCCTCGGCTATCGCCTCGATATGCCGCGATGAGCGTATTCGCGGGTGTGCGAGGCTCGCGGAGTCATGGGATCGTCATGAGATCGCAATGAGTTCGCATGGAAGACCTCAAAACTTCGCCGTCAGGCTGAAGTGGTCATGCAGATCCCAATCAGCAAATTTGACGCGATATCCCAGCAAACCATCCAGCTCCGGGAGCCCGTGCTCGGCGACGGCGCACGAATGTGGCGTATTGCGGAGGACTCCCGGGTCCTCGACACCAACTCCAGCTATGCCTATCTACTGTGGTGCCGGGATTTCCCGGATACCTCGATCGTCGCTGAAATAGACGGCGAGATAGCCGGATTCGTCATCGGCTACACCAGGCCCGCGTGGCCGCGCATCCTGTTCGTCTGGCAGGTGGCGGTCGATCAACCTCACCGTGGGCACGGCCTGGGCGTGGACATGCTCGACGCGCTGCTGGAAAGTGCCGGGGCGCGCGGAGTCACGCAGCTCGAGACCACCATCGCCCCCGACAATCCGGCCTCGGTCGCCATGTTCGCCTCGCTGGCCCGCCGCCGTGGCGCGGCCCTGACCCGCACCACATTGTTCACGGCGGATCAGTTTCCCGGCGGGCATCAGCCCGAGGACCTCTACCGCATCGCACCGGTCACCACTCAGGAGGAATGGCGATGACTAGCCCCGATATGACGGTTTTCGCGGATCTCGAGTCGAATGTGCGCGGCTACTGCCGCTCCTGGCCGACGGTCTTCGATACCGCGTCAGGAGCCTGGCTCCGCGACGAATCCGGCCGGGAGTACCTGGATTTCTTCGCCGGAGCGGGCGCACTCAATTACGGCCACAACAACCCCCTGCTGAAGCAGTCGCTGCTCGAGTACATCGCGGGCGACGGCCTCACCCACGGGCTCGACATGTCCACCGTCGCCAAGCGTGATCTGCTGCAGTCGCTGCGCGACCGGATCCTGAAGCCGCGCGGCCTGGACTACAAGGTGCAGTTCCCCGGACCCACCGGTGCGAACGCGGTGGAGGCCGCGCTCAAGCTGGCCCGCAAGGTGACCGGCCGTACGGAGATCCTCAACTTCACCAACGCTTTTCACGGTATGACGCTGGGCGCGCTGTCGGTCACCGGCAATGCCGCCAAGCGGGCGGGTGCGGGTGTGCCGCTGCAGCACGCCACCTCGATGCCCTTCGACGGGTATCTGTCCGGCGGGGAGGATGATTCGTTCGAATGGATGGAGCGCGTCCTCGACGATGCCTCCTCCGGTCTGGACAGCCCGGCCGCCGTGATCGTCGAAACCGTCCAGGGTGAGGGCGGAGTCAATCTCGCGAGTGTGCCGTGGCTGCGCAAGCTGGCCGAATTGTGTTCCGCCCGTGAGATTCTGCTGATCGTCGACGACGTGCAGATGGGCTGCGGCCGCACCGGACCGTTCTTCTCCTTCGAAATGGCCGGTATCACACCGGATATCGTCACGCTGTCCAAGTCCATCGGCGGCTACGGCCTGCCGATGGCGCTGGTGCTGTTCAAGCCGGAACTGGACCTGTGGAAGCCGGGCGAGCACAACGGCACCTTCCGTGGAAACAACCCGGCCTTCGTCACCGCCCGTGCGGCGCTGGAGCATTACTGGGCCGACGACGCCCTGGAGACCGCCACCCGGGCCAAGGGCGAGCGCATCGACCGTGCGCTGACAGGCATGTCCGCGGCCTTCGATGGTATCGGCGCGCGTGGGCGCGGTCTGGTGCACGGCCTGGTCTTCGACGACGCCTCGCAGGCGGAGAAGGTGTGTGCCGCCGCCTTCCAGCGCGGGCTGCTGGTGGAAACCTCCGGTCCAGACGATGAGGTGGTGAAACTGCTTCCGCCGCTGACCATTACCGACTACGAGCTCGATCACGGCCTGGAGCTGCTGGCCGCCTCACTGGATACCGTCTGCGGCGGGCGGGGGCGCTGACATGATCGTGCGCACCACGGCCGAGATCACCGGCACCGATCGGGATGTCGCGGGCCCGGGCTGGCGCAGCAAGCGCATCGTGCTCGGCGGCGACCGGGTCGGGTTCTCGTTCCACGAGACCACCATCGACGCCGAGACCGTCCACGAGTTCCATTACCGGCACCACATCGAGGCCGTCTGGCTGGTCGAGGGCGAGGGCACCCTGGTCGATCTCGATCACGGCACCACCTACGAGCTGGGCCCCGGCTCGATGTACCTGCTGAACGGCCACGAACGGCACCGCCTCCTCGCCCGTACCCGGATGCGCATGCTCTGCGTGTTCAATCCGCCGGTGACCGGGCAGGAGGTGCACGACGAGAACGGTGTGTACCCGCTCGTCGCCGCCGACTAGGAGCTTCGAATGACTGTGTCCGACAACGGAAGAATCGATCGCTATCGCACCCGCACGGTGGTGGGCACCCCGCCGATCGAGCGTGACGACCCGACGGTGTGGGGTGAGATCGGCAGCCATGCCCTCGCCGATTTCGACGACAACGGCTACGCCGTCGTCGACAGCCTGCTCGATCCGTACGAGGTCGGTGAGGTGGCGGCCGAAATCCAGCGGCTGACCGGCGATCCCGACCTCGTGCTGGACGAGCGCGTGATCATCGAGCGCGAGTCGCACCGGGTGCGCTCCCTGTTCGAGGTGCACCGGCTCAGTGCCATGATCGCGGATCTGGTGCGTGAGGACCGGATTGCGGGTCTGGCGCGCGAGATTCTCGGCTCCGAGGTCTATCTGCATCAGACCCGGGTGAACTACATGCCCGGCTTCACCGGCGCCGGCTTCTACTGGCACTCCGACTTCGAGACCTGGCACGCCGAGGACGGTATGCCGACGCCGCGCGCGGTGAGCCTGTCCATCGCGCTGTCCGACAACTACCCGTTCAACGGCAGCCTCATGGTCATGCCGGGCTCGCATCGCACCTTCGTCCCCTGTCAGGGGGAGACGCCGGCCGATCATCATCGGGTTTCCCTGCGCGGTCAGGAGATCGGCGTCCCGTCACAGGCGGCCATCACGGATCTGGCTGGGAAGCACGGCATTACGCAGTTCACCGGGCGGGCGGGATCGGCGCTGCTGTTCGACTCCAATCTCATGCACGGGTCGGCGGGCAATATCACGCCGTTCCCGCGCTCGAATCTGTTCCTGGTGTTCAACAGTGTCGAGAACACGCTGCTCGATCCCTATGCCGCGCCGCACCCGCGGCCGGAGTACCTCGCGAGCCGGGACTTCACGCCCCTGGTGTGATCGGGGGTCCGGTTCGTATGCCGATGTCGTTCCATATGGTTGCGATCACATTATTCGCGGATATCCAGCCTGAGCTGGCGATATGTGCGAGCTGACCACGCTCGATGGAACGACAATGGTTCATCGTGATTGCGGAACGTTGCATAATACCTCTATGGTTTGACGTGAGTCGAACATCGGGCACGCGCCGGGCGACCGGCGCGTGCCCGGTCGATTCGGCTGCGTCCGAGGGATTTCCGCGCTCGTCGAATCCCGTGACCACTGAGGGAACCCTTGCTGCTGGACAAGATTCGCTGGACCGTAATCGTTCCCCTGCTCGCGGTGGTGATGCTCGCCGCGGTGTGGGGCCGGGAATTGTCGCTGCTGGCCGACATCCCGATATTCGCTCTCCTGCTGGCGGCGGTACTGGCCGCGGTGCATCACGCCGAGGTTGTCGCGCATCGCGTCGGCGAGCCGTTCGGCGCGCTGGTGCTGGCCATCGCGGTGACCGTCATCGAGGTCGGACTCATTCTGACGCTGATGGTTTCGGCCGGGGACAAGGCCGCGCCGCTGGCCCGCGACACCGTGTTCGCAGCGGTCATGATCACCTGCAATGGCATCTTCGGGATGGCGTTGCTGGTGGGGGCGTTGCGGCGGCGGGTCGCGGTCTTCAATGCGGAGGGCACGGGTGCGGCGCTGGCCACGGTGGCGACCCTGGCCACGCTGAGCCTGGTGCTGCCGACCTTCACGACCAGTGAACCCGGGCCGCACTTCTCGCCCGCCCAGCTGGCCTTCGCTGCTGTCGCCTCACTGGTGCTCTACGGCTGCTTCATCGCCATGCAGACCGTGCGGCACAAAGAGGACTTCCTCCCGGTGGAACCGGGGACCGACGACGAGGACGAGCACGCGGAGCGGCCGAGTGCGCGGCGCGCGTGGACCAGCGGCGGGCTGCTGATCGCCGCCCTGGTCGGCGTGGTCGGTCTGGCGAAGGCGGTGTCTCCGGCCATCGAATCCGGTGTCGACGCAGCGGGTCTGCCGCGTTCCGCGGTCGGCGTGGTGATCGCGCTGCTGGTCCTGTTGCCCGAGGCACTGGCCGCGCTGCGTGCCGCGCGAGGCGGACGGGTGCAGGTGAGTCTGAACCTGGCGCTGGGCTCGGCCATGGCCAGCATCGGCCTCACGATCCCGGCCATCGCGGTCGCCTCGATCTGGCTGGACACCCCGCTGCTGCTCGGCCTGGGCGCGACCGAAATGGTGCTGCTGGCAATAACAGTGGTCGTCGGCATGCTCACCGTGGTGCCCGGCCGCGCCACCCTGTTGCAGGGTACGGTCCACCTCTCGCTCTTCGCGGCGTTCGGCTTTCTCGCGGTCGCGCCGTAGGAAACGCCTACTCCGCCGGCCCTTCGCCGACCTTGCGCCGGAACCGCCGGCTCCGGCGCTCCTCGCTGTCCGCCGCCTGCTCACCCTCGGGCGCTCGCCGCCGCACGGCCCGCCGCTCCCGCTCCACGGCCTCCTCCAGCAACTGCAACATGGGCACCTCGGCAAGGGCGTCCCTCGTTGCAGCACGATCGACATCGCTGCGCGTGATCAGCCCGGCCGCGATCAACCCCTCCACCGGATTCACCCCGTAGGCGCGCGCCAGCTCGATCACCGTATCCGCCACCGGCGGATCCGACTCCTCCAAATGCCGCTTGATCCTGGGCCCATTGCTGTCCAGCTTCTCCGCAATGGCCCGGGTACTGGCCCCCCGGGTCACCGCCCGCTTCCAAGCATCGAACGCTTGCCTCATCGCATCACCCTCGGCTCGATCGGCCCGCATGCCAAACCCCGAGCCTATCGAACTCGGTCGATTACGTTCAATCGCGCAACACTGGCGTTTCACCCAAGATCACGACCGCCGGCTGTCCGATAGTCCTGCCGGGGGAGTGGCGGGTGGCACCGTGGGGTGACGCGGGTGAGTGTTCGGGGTTTCTACCTTCGGCGGTGTGAAGACAACGATTCGCGTTGGGGCGGCGGTGGGGCTCGCGGTGGTCGTGTCGTCGATGCTCGTCGGGTGCCGGTCGGATTCGAGCTCGGGGATCGAGTGGGCCGCGTGCCAGGGCCCGGGTGCCGACTCGCGGCAGGAGTGCGCGACGGTGTCCGTGCCGCTCGACTATGGGCATCCGGAGGGGGAGCGGGTTTCCCTTGCGGTGTCGCGGATTCGGAGTGCGCATCCGGAGCATCGACGTGGGGTACTGCTGCTCGTGCCGGGCGGGCCGGGTAGCGGCGGGCTGAACCTACCTTCCACGGCGGGGCGGACGCTGCCGGAGTCGGTGCGGGACGAGTACGACCTGATCGGCTTCGATCCGCGCGGGCTCGGAGCGAGCGCCGCGGCGAATTGCCATATCGCGCGGCAGGATCTTGCGACGGAGCGGCTGCGCCCGTGGCCGGACGCCGACGGGGGGATCGCGGAGAATGTGGCGGTCGAGCAGCGGGTTGCCGAGGCGTGCGTGCGGGATGGGGGTGCGCTGGTGCGGTCGATCGGGACCCGGACCGAGGCCCGGGACATCGACCGGATCCGGGAAGCGCTGGGGGAACAGCGGATCGCGGCGTGGGGAACGTCGTATGGGACGTATGCGCTGGCGGTGTACGCCACGCTGTTCGGGGATCGTACGGATCGGATCCTGCTGGACAGCAGTGATGATCCGGATCCCGATCGGGTCGAGCGGAACTGGCTGGCGAATTACGCGGTCGGGGTCGAAGATCGGTTTCCGGACTTCGCGCGGTGGGCGGCGGCCGAGGGAAACCCGGATCGGGTCGCGCAGACGCCCGAGGCGGTGCGGGACGAGTTCCTCATGCTGGCAGCGCGATTGGATCGTGCGCCCTTGTCGTGGCCAGGTTCTGAAACCTCGGTACTGAGCGGCAACGGATTACGGCAGATCCTGCTCGACGGACTGTACAGGGATCAGCGGTTTCCCTATGTCGCCCAGGTGATCAATGCCGCGCAGCGGTCGGACGCGCTGCCTGCCGCGCGGCTCTCCCCGCCGGAGCCGGCGGCCCAGGCGTCGACCGCGGTCATGGTGGCGACCCTGTGCAATGACGTGGCCTGGCCGACGTCGGCGGACGACTATGCGACCGCCGTCGCCGCGGATCGAGCCCGATACCCGCTCACCGCGGGCATGTCGCGCGGCTTCTCCCCGTGCGCGTTCTGGCCGTATCCGGTCGCGCCGCGCACGGTCGTGACCGCGTCCGGACCGTCGAATATCCTGCTGCTGCAGAATCTCCGCGATCCGGCGACCCCGTACAGCGGCGCGCTGCGCTTGCGGCAGGCGTTCGGTGACCGCGCCCGGATGGTGGCGGTCGACGGCGGCGGGCACGGCGTGTATCCCTCGCCGGTCGCCTGCGCGAACGATGCCGTCGAGCGTTTCCTGCGCGACGGCACGCGTCCGGATCAGGACCTCACCTGCCGATGAGGTCGCGTCGAATCAGCTTGCGGCGGGGACGGTTCGGTGCCCGCGACGGCCGTAGAGCTCGCGGGCGGCGGCCGGCGTGACTGTTTCGAGCCGGGCCGGGGGCTCCGCCTTCAGGTGCTGTTCGAGGATCTGCCCCGCCATCGGCGCGATGATCGGGGCGGCCATGATCAGACCCGCCCTGTCCGGTGTGCCGCCGCCAGGGAGTGACGATGGCGAAGTCCGGATCCGGACCCGCGGCGCAACATCGACGCGATCAATACGGCGACTCGCCGATGCGCGCGTGCGGAACTCGGGCAGGCGGGCCTACTATGCCCGCATGACGGTCGGCACTGACCTGCCCAAACCCGATGCCCTCTTCGATCTCGACGTCTGGCTACATCGTTGGCCGGCCAGTGTGTACGCCACCGAGTTGCATTACGGCGTACTGGTTTTCACCGGCTGTGACCAGTTCGATGAACGCGACGTGGAGATCGCTCGGCGGACATATCCGGGGCGGCGCATCCTCATCGACGACACCGGCAAGCTCCAGGTGCATCCGGCGGGGGAGGGCCCGCCGATCTCGATCTTCGATCCCGCTCACCCGTTGCGGGCGGCGCTGTAGTCATCCGCTGCGGCCGGCGTTCAGCTCGTCACTCCGACCGGACTCGCTGAGGGCTGCCACGCGGCCCTCTCCCGTCCGGAACGTGACCCTTGCCACAGTCGGTACAGGCGCGTACCGTGCTGATGGTACGCGGATGTACCAGGCTGGGAGATGGCGCATGACCACAGTGACACTGCCCGACGGACCAACCACGCCGGCCTTCGTGCAGGGCATCGAGATCCTGGCCGGCCGCACCCGGGCCTGGCGTCGCCTACATCAGCGCTATGGATCGGCGTTCATGGTCGCGATGCCCCGCTTCGGGCCCACGCTGGTGCTGTCGGAACCGGCCGAGGTCAAGGCGCTGTTCACCACGCACACCGATCTGGTGGACAATATCGACGCCAACCTCGGCCAATTCCTCGGCCCCGGTTCGCTTTTCGCGCTGCGCGGGGAGGAGCACCGCAAGGAGCGAAAGCTGCTCACCCCGCCGTTCCACGGGCGGCGGCTGTCGGTCTACGAATCGCTCATCGAGGAGGAGGCCGTCCGGGAGATGGCCGGCTGGCCTTCGGGGCGCGAGTTCGCGACCATGGACTCGATGATGCGGATCACCCTGAACGTGATCCTGCGCGCCGTCTTCGGCGCGGAGGGCGCGGAATTCGACCAGCTGCGGGCGTTGCTCCCGAAACTGGTGCTGGTCGGGTCGGCGCTGGCGGCACTTCCGGTGCCGCGCAGGCTGTTCGGGCGCTTCGGGCCGTGGGCGCGGTTCGCCGCCTACCGCACGCGGTACGACGAGATCGTCGGACGGCTCATCCGGCGCGCGGCCGCCGATCCGGAGCTGAGCGAGCGTGACGACGTGCTGGCCATGCTGCTGCAAGCCCGCTACGACGACGGTTCGGCCATGACACACAGCGAGATCGCCGACGAACTGCTCACCCTGCTCACCGCCGGGCACGAGACCACCGCCACCTCGCTGGCCTGGACCGTCGAGCGGCTGCGGCGGCATCCGGACATCCTGCGCCGCCTGGTCGAGGAGAACGACGCGGGCGGGTCCGCGCTGCGCGAGGCGACACTGCTGGAGACCCAGCGGGTACGGCCGGTCATCGACGCCACCGCGCGCAAGGTGCGGACGGACTCGCTACAACTGGGCCGGTGGACGCTGGCGCGCGGGCAGCACGTGATGGTGAGCATCCGGCTCATGCACGACAATCCGGAATTGTTCACCAACCCACGGGATTTCGATCCGGATCGGTTCGTCGGCGCCCGGCCGGGGACCTTCAGCTGGATTCCGTTCGGCGGCGGCGCGCGCCGGTGTATCGGTGCGGCCTTCGCCACCATGGAAATGAACGTGGTGCTGCGGGTGCTGTTGCGGGACTTCACACTGGAGACCACCGACGCGCCCGACGAGCGCGCGCACTTCCGCGGTGTCGCACTGGTTCCGGCGAAGAAGGGGCGGGCCGTCGTGTATCGGCGGGCACCACGGCCGCCGGTGGCCGAGGCCGCCGAAACCGGTGTGGAGTGTGGCGCTGAGGTGACCGCATGAGCGAGCGGGTGGCCGAGGTCGGGCGGGGGATCACCCTCACCTACGAGCGGGAGGGATCGGGCGTGCCGCTGCCGCTGATCGCCGGGCTCGGGCAGCAGAAACACGAATGGCACGACGGGCTGATCGCGCAGCTGGTGGTGCGCGGATACGACGTGGTGCGGTTCGACAATCCCGCCGCACTCTGGCCGACTTTCGCCGACCTCATCGACTCGCACATCCGCACCGCCGAATCCAGGAGTTCCGATGCCCCGAACCTCTAGGCCGCTGTCCGGCCACCCGGTCATGATCACCGGTGCGGCCTCCGGAATCGGGCGGGGACTGGCCCAATTGCTGTCTCGCCGTGGGTCACCGGTGGCCATCGCGGATATCGACACCGAGGGACTGAAGCAGACGGCGGCATCCCTCAGCGGGCCGGTGCTGACCCGCGTGCTGGATGTGCGCGACGCGGCCGATCAGCTGGCCTTCGCCGACGAGGTGCGCGAGTGGCTGCCCGCGCCCTTGGCCGCGGTGTTCAACAATGCCGGGGTGGCGGTGTCCTCCTCGGTGCTCGACAGCGTGCCCGCGGACGACGAATGGTTGCGGCAGATCAACTTCGACGGGGTGGTGAACGGGACGCGCGCGTTCCTGCCCATCCTGGTCGAGCAGGGCAGCGGTGCCATCGTCAATACCTCCAGCGTGTACGGGCTGGCGGGGATGCCCTATCAGAGTGCTTACTGCGCAGCGAAATTCGCGGTGCGCGGGTTCACCGACGCACTGCGGCAGGAACTTCGGGGCACGGGCGTCTCGGCGGTGACCGTGCATCCCGGCGGCATCCGGACCAATATCGCCCGCAACGGCCGGGTGCGCAAGGATCCCGAGGGCAGGGGCCGTACTCACGAGCAGATGGCCGCCGAATTCGAGGCCATGACCATGACCACGCCGGAGCAGGCGGCCGAAATCATCTGCCGCGGAGTCGAACGCGGCAAGGCGCGCATTCTCGTCGGACCCGACGCCTACCTGTTCGACACGCTGGCACGGGTGACCCCGACGCACTATTTCGACGTGCTGTCGGTCGTGATGGGCCTGGTGCGCGCCCGGGCCGCGAAGGGAGCGAAGCAATGACCGAACACGTGGACGTGCTGATCGTCGGGGCCGGACTGTCGGGCATCGGGGCGGCACATCATCTCCAGGACGCGTTCCCGGGACGCAGCTACGCCATTCTCGAGGCGCGCGAGGCCATGGGCGGGACCTGGGATCTGTTCCGGTATCCCGGGGTACGGTCGGACTCGGATATGCACACCCTGGGGTATCGGTTCCGGCCGTGGGTGGCGACGGAGGCCATCGCGGACGGGCCCGCCATTCTCGGCTACATTCGCCAGACGGCCGCCGACGCGGGGATCGATCGGCGAATTCGCTACGGGCACCGGGTGACCGGGGCCTCCTGGTCGTCGGAGGAGGCGCGCTGGACCGTCGGGTTCGAACACGACGGGATGACCTCGACCATCACCTGCGACTTCCTCTACCTGTGCAGTGGCTACTACCGCTACGACGAGGGCTACACCCCCGAGTTCGCCGGAATCGACGACTTCCGCGGGCAGATCGTGCACCCGCAGCACTGGCCCGCCGAACTCGATTACGCCGGAAAGCGTGTCGTGGTGATCGGCAGCGGGGCGACCGCGGTCACGCTGGTGCCGGCCATGGCCGAGAACGCGGGGCACGTGACCATGCTGCAGCGGTCGCCGACCTACATCATGTCCGCGCCCAGCGTGGACGCCATCGCCACCAAGCTGCGCGGATGGTTCGGGACGCGGCGGGCCTACGCCATCACCCGGTGGAAGAACGTCGCCGTCGGCACGCTGATCTATCAGCTCAGCCAGCGGCGGCCGCAAATGATGCGCAAGTTCTTCCGGGACCTGACCATCAAGCAGCTGCCCGAGGGTTACGACGTCGACACGCATTTCAACCCGGCCTACAACCCGTGGGATCAGCGGCTGTGCCTGGTCCCGGACGGGGATCTGTTCCGCGCCATCCGCGACGGGCGGGCCTCGGTGGTGACCGATCGCATCGAGCGGTTCACCGCGGACGGGGTGAAGCTGGAATCCGGGGAGGAGCTGCCTGCCGACATCGTGGTGACCGCCACCGGGCTGGACCTGCTCGCCCTCGGCGGCATCGGGCTCACCGTCGACGGGCGCGAGATCCAGCCGCCGGACACCATGGCCTACAAGGGCATGATGCTCAGCGGCGTGCCCAACTTCGCCTTCACCATCGGCTACACCAACGCGTCCTGGACGCTCAAGGCCGACCTGGTCGCGGAGTTCGTGTGCCGGTTGTTGCGGCACATGGACATTCACGGGTACGCCCAGGCCACGCCGTGGCCGGATCCGGCGGTGACCACCACGCCGCTGATGGATTTCCAGGCCGGTTACGTGCTGCGGTCCATGGACCGCTTCCCCAAGGCCGGATCGCGGGCGCCGTGGCGGCTGGGCATGAACTACGCCCAGGATGTGATCACCCTGCGGCACGGGCGAATCGAGGACGGCACCATCCGCTTCGGCCGCCGCCCGGCTCACACCGCCGCCGCGGCCGAACGCGGTCCCGAACAGGTCACCGCCTGACCGGGTGTCAGTGACACCGCCGCCTGACCGGGCACGAGCGATACCGCCGCGAACACACCGACACGCCGCGATGCTCACCGAGATCGGAGAAACTACGCTGATGCTCGTGACCCGCGTCGACACCGCCGACAGCGCCGAACCCGCCACCGACTCCGGGTTCCGGCGGCGACTGCTGGATGCCATGGCCGACGCGGTCCGCGAGCGCGGCTACCGGGATACCACCGTGGCCGATGTGGTCCGCCTCGCGCGGACCTCCCGGCGGACCTTCTACGAGCACTTCGTCGACAAGCAGGACTGCTTCGTGGCCATGCTCACCGAACGCAACAACGACACCGTCCAGCAGATCTACGCGGCCGTGGACGCGACCGCGCCCTGGGATACCCAGATCCATCAGGCGATCGAGGCATGGATCGGGGCCTCGCGCGACGACACCTGCATCACCCTGGCCTGGATCCGCGACACCCCGGCGCTCGGGGAGCGGGCGCGGCAACTGCACCGGGACGCCGCGGAATCGTTCATCACGCTGATCCAGGACCTCACCGCCACAGCGGGATTCCAGGCGGCCGGACTGCATCCGCCGACGCGGCAGATGGCGACGATTCTCTACGGCGGGTTCCGGGAGCTCATCGCCTCCACCGTGGAGGACGGGCGCGACATCACCGAAATCATCGATGTGGCAGTCGAAACCGCGCTCGCGCTGGTCGGGCCGCGGTATCAGGGATAGCCGTCGGTCTCTCCCGGGGCGGGCCCGTCAGTCTCCCTTGGGGCGGGCACGGAAGTGGGCCCGCTCGCCCTGTTTGCCGAAGAGACTGAGGAATTCGACCGGTTCGTCGTCGGCCGCGCCGAACCAGTGCGGTTCCCGGGTATCGAATTCGGCGGCCTCGCCCGGGTGCAGGATCAGGTCGTGCGCACCGAGGATCATCCGGAGCCGGCCGTTGAGGACATAGAGCCACTCGTAGCCCTCGTGGGTCTGCGGATTGGGTTCGGTGCGACCGGATTTCGGGCCCAGCACGATCTTGAAGGCCTGGATGCCGCCGACGCGGCGGGTCAGCGGCAGCATCTGCATGCCGCCCCGGTTGATCGGGCGCATGTGCACGCGCGGGTCGCCGGTGAGCGGGGCGTTCACCAGTTCGTCGAGGGTGACGTTGTGGGCGCGGGCCAGGGGGAGCAGTTGCTCCAGGGTGGGGCGTCGCGCCCCGGACTCCAACCGGGACAGCGTGCTCACCGAGATGCCCGTCTCGGCGGACAGCTCGGCCAGTGTGGTCTCGCGCTGTTTGCGCAGCTCACGCAGCCTCGGTCCGACCCCTTCCAGGGCTCTGTCGATATCCTCGGTCATGACTTCAGTTTGCCATATCGGCAAAGAGGGTTGCCAGGATCGCGATATGGCCAGCATGGTCCTGGGCAGGAGGTGGTCATCAATGACCGATCAGCTGAACAGCAGCTATGACGTGGTGGTGGTCGGCGGCGGCGCGGCCGGACTGAACGGGGCGCTCATGCTCGCCCGAGCGCGGCGCTCGGTGGTCGTGATCGACGCGGGCAGCCCGCGCAATGCGCCTGCGGACGGGGTGCACGGATTGTTCGCCCGCGAAGGCGTGCCGCCGGCAGAACTGCTGGCGCGGGGGCGCGAAGAGGTGTGCGGCTATGGCGGACAGGTGATTCCGGGCGAGGTGACCGGAATCGTCAGGGACGGTGAGGAATTCGTCGTCACCCTGGCCGACGGGCAGTCTGTGCGTGCCCGCCGGCTGCTGGTGACCTCCGGCCTGGTCGACGAACTCCCCGATATCCCGGGCCTGCGCGAGCGCTGGGGCCACGATGTCATCCACTGCCCGTACTGCCACGGCTGGGAGGTCCGGGACCGCCCGATCGGCGTCCTCGGCCTGGGCCCCATGGGAATTCACCTCGCCCTCCTCTTCCGCCAGTGGAGCGACGACGTCGTCTACTTCGCCCACACCAACACCCCTCCCACCGAGGAGGAGTCGGAACAGCTGGCGGCCAGAGGAATTCGCGTCGTCACCGGTGAGGTCGCCGCCGTGCAGATCGCGGCCGACCGAATCTCCGGTGTCCGCCTGGCCGACGGCATCATCGTCCCCCGCGAGGTCCTGGCCGCCCCCACCCGCATGGTCGCCCGCACCGCCTTCCTTGCCGATCTCGGCCTGACACCCAGCTCGCACCCCAGCGGCGCAGGCGAATACATCCCCGCCGACCCCACCGGCCGCACCGAAATCCCCGGCGTCTGGGCCGCAGGCAACGTCACCGACATCTCCGCCCAGGTGGGGAACTCCGCCGCCGCCGGTGCCATGGCGGGTGCCCACATCAACGCCGACCTGGTAACCGAGGAAACCCGTCTGGCAGTGGAAGCTCACCGCGCCCTGGCCACCGCCTGACCATCCGGCCGGACCGGCCCACGCCGGTCCGGCACCAGCCGTGGGAGAGGCTATTTCGTGGAGGCCGTCCAGGTGGTCGAGGAGTGTTCGGCAGTCGGTTGTGGGGGTGGTTGAGCCGAGGTGCTGGAGCCAGGGGTGATCCAGGGGGTGATGGTTGTGCGGGCGGTCGCTATGGGGGTGCGGAGTTCTGGGTGGGCGATGGACTCCAGGAAGAGGCTGTAGCGGGCGATGGTGCGGTTGCAGGTGGGGAATCGGCCCGTTCACCCCGGCAAACAATCTGCATGGACAGTGCAATTTGTTAGGGTGAAGGCGAACCGACGGCTGTCGCCCACAGGAGGGTAGAGATGGCGGACCTGACCCCACGCGTCGCGGCCTGGCAGCGATCGGGCACCTTCGAACAGGTCGGACGCCACCGGATCTTCGTCCGTGAACGAGAAGGCTCCCCGGACCTGCCGCCGCTGGTGCTCCTGCACGGCTACCCGTCCAGCTCCTACGACTGGCGGCACGCCTTCGACTCGATCGACGGCCACCGCCTGCTCACCTTCGATTTCCTCGGCTTCGGACTGTCCGACAAGCCACGAGATATGCAGTACTCGTTGCGAATTCAAGCCGATATCGCCGAGGAACTCGCGCAGCGGTACATGGGTGAACCCATCGTCATGGTGTCCCACGACATGGGCAGCTCGGTCGCCACCGAACTCCTCGCCCGCGACATCGATGGAACATTGTCGTTCACGCTGAAATCGGCTCTGCTGTTCAATGCGAGCCTGGTCCGCGAACAGGCCAGCCTGCTGCTCGGACAGAAACTCCTGCTGAGCCGGCTCGGCCCGCTCGTCACCCGAGTGACGAGCGAATTCTACTTCCGTCGCTCGTTCGGCAGTATCTTCTCCGCGGCGCATCCCCTCACCGCTGAGGAGGCAGCCGACCAGTGGTCGTTGCTGTCCCACAACGACGGTCATCGCATGCTCGACAAACTCATCTACTACAACCGCGAACGCGTCACACCCCCGACTTCCACGCGCTGGCACAACGCAATACGCACCTGGCTGGGCGCGCTGGAACTCGGCTGGGCGGGTCTGGATCCCATCTGCACCGAGGCCGTACTGCAAGCAGTTCTGAACCTCAGGCCGAACACGCCGGTAACTCGACTGCCGGGTCTGGGTCACTACCCTCAGATAGAAGACCCCGACCCCGTATACGAACTCATCCAGCGACACGCGTCGCAAAGCTGAGCGAGCTTCTCGGACCGGTCGGTGGGAGCCCACTTCAGCGTGATGCGCTCGGCTGCAACAAAATTAGTTGACTGTTCGGACAGGGCGATCAGCGGCTGAACGAGATATTTGCAGGCCACCAACGGGTCTGGACGGTCTGCAAGGTCTAACGTTGATCGTTATGTCGAGCAGGGACATTGTGGTGACGGTGGGTGAGGATGATTGGCTCACGTTGCGCGATGCGGCGGAATGCGCGGGGATGAGCGTAGAGGCTTACGTGTCGTGGGGCGTGCGGGTTCTGGCATTGCAGGCCCGGCCCGGCGGCGTGAAACAGGGTGGGCGCGCGGGCAGTCCGCGGGCGGGCAGACGCGCCGCCGAGCTCCCGGACGAATCGGAATCGGCCGTGTGGACGGAAACCTTCGCCCAGCGCTTGTCGCATCGTGTCGAGCGCCAAAAGGATTGATTCGCGCCCTACCGGGCTGAGTCTGCTCCGCACCGTATTCGGAATACGGTGAGGTCCGCTCAGCACTTGCTCTTGTAGAAGTACTGCTCGTTGGTCGACATGTTGTCGGCCGTGATGGCGATCATGCCGGTTTGGATCGTGCGGGTCACCGGCTTGCCCTGGAGGGCGGCGTCGGCTTGGTCTACGCCCTGTTCGCCTATGTCGGAGGGGTTTTGGGCGATCAGGGCTTGGACTGTGCCGTCCTTCAGGTCTTGGACCTGTTTGGGGCTGGCGTCGAAGCCCACGACTTTGACCTGGCCGAGTTTGCCGGCGTTGCGCAGGCCGGTGGCTGCGCCTTCGGCGGAGCTGAGGTTGGTGGCGAAGATGCCGGCCAGGTCGGGGTGGGCGGCGAGGGTGGCGGTGACGATGGAGGCGGCCTGGGCGGCTTCGTTGTTGTTGTACTGGACGCCCAGTGACGACATGCCCGGGTGGTTCTGTTTGAGTTCGTCCTCGAAGCCCTGAGCGCGCTGGTCGGTGGTCGAGGTGCCGGCCTTGGTGTTGATCACGAGCACGGATCCCTTGTCGCCCACCAGTTTCGCGAGGGTGACCGCGGCCAGTTGCCCGCCCTTCACATTGTCCGAGGAGATGGAGGACAGGGCGATGGAGGTGTCCTCGAGCGCGGTGTCCACCTCGATGACCTTGATACCCGCGTCCTTGGCCTGCTTGATCGGGCTGGCCATGGCCTGGGCGTGCGTGGGTGCGATGAGGATCGCGCCGGGTTTGTTGGCGATGACGCCGGTGACGATCGGCGTCTGCAGCGAGGCATCGAATTGGGTGGGGGCCTGGGTGTCCAGGGAGTACCCGAGTTTCTTCGCCTCGTCCTGGGCGCCGCACTGCATCGAGATGTAGAAGGGCTCGTTCGCGACGCCGGGAATCAGCACCAGCTTCTTCGCGTCGACCTTGCCCGAATTGCTCACCGAGCCACCGCATCCCGCCAGTAGTCCGGCCACCGCCACCACTACGCCGGCCATTACGGCCGCCCGTCCACCGGTCCTCATCATCAGGCCCTCACCTTCGAACTGCGTTGTGTTATTTCCGGTCCCGGGACCGCCTGCGGATCTGGTCGAACCACACGGCCGCCACGAGCACGACGCTCACCGCAATGGGCTGCCAGAACACCGGCACCCCCGCGATGACGAAGCCCTTGCGTAAAACCGACGGGATGAACACCCCGATCACGGTGCCCAGCACCGACCCCACCCCGCCGAACAGACTGGTCCCGCCGATGACCACCCCCGCGATGGCATCGAGATTGTCGGTGCCGTGGCCTGCGATCGTTGTGGTCCCGAAATACGCGAGATTCATGAAACCGGCCAGGCCCGACAGCATTCCGGCCATGAGATACACCAGGATCAGATGCCGCGTGACCCCGATCCCAGCCCGCCGCGCGGCCTCCGCGCTGGACCCGATCGCAAAGGTGTACCGGCCGAATCGAGTGGTGTGCAACAGCCAGGCGCCGACCGCCGTCACCGCGACCGCCACCAGTACCAGATCCGGAATCCCGCCCAGCATGGTGCCGAAACCCAGTGAGTCACGCAGCTTTCCGGGAACCGTGCGGGTATCGACCCCGCCGGTGATCAACTGCGCCGCACCCAGCGCTGCCCCGAACGATCCCAGCGTCACGATCAACGGCGGAATCTTGGCCTTGGCCACCAGAATTCCGTTCACCAGTCCCCAGAGCGCCCCGCCCGCCAGCGATATCACCAGCCCGAGCAGAATGATGCCCCAGCCCGCGTGTGTCGCGTCCTCGCCGGGGCTGAGCCACTCCATGGTCTTGGCCGCCAGCACACCGGAGAAGATCAGCACCATCCCCACCGACAGATCGATGCCCGCGGTGACGATCACGAATGTCATTCCGATCGACAGCACCAGCAGTACCGACGTCTCGATCAGCAAGGTCTGCAGCGTGAATCGCGTCGGGAAGGCGTCCGGCCGCACGATGCTGAACGCGGCGTACAGCACGACCAGCACACATCCGATCCAGAACGTGCCGGTCCCTGCCAGCCGCCTCATGACTCGTCCTCCGTCGTCAGCGCGCCGGTCATGGCTCCCACCAACTGCTCCAGCGTGGCATCGCCGGCCGTGAAGCGGGCGACCCGCTGCCCCAGCCGCAACACCTCGATACGGTCGGCGACAGCCAGCACTTCCGGCATATTGTGGCTGATCAGCACCACCCCAATGCCTTGATCGCGCACGCGGCGAATGACATCCAGCACCCGCTCCCGCTGCACCACGCCCAGCGCCGCGGTCGGCTCGTCCATGAAGACGACCCGGCTGGCCCACATCACCGCCCGCGCCACCGCGACCGTCTGCCGCTGCCCGCCCGACAGCGACCCGATCGGCACATCCGCACGGGGCAGCACGACGCCGAGTCGTTGAAAGTGCTCGGCCGCTTGCGTTCTCATGGCCTTGCGATCGAGCATCCCGAGCCGCCCCGGCAGCCCTTTGCGGAGCAACTCACGCCCGAGGAAGAGATTGGCGGCGGGATCGAGATCGGGGGCCACGGCCAGATCCTGGTAGACCGTCTCCACCCCGAGCCGTCGCGCCGCGGTCGGCGACGCCATCCGAACGGGCTTGCCATCCAGCAGGATCCGCCCGCCGTCGGGCTGTTCGGCCCCCGAAAGGCATTTCACCAGTGTGGATTTCCCGGCGCCATTGTCGCCGATCAATGCCACCACTTCGCCCGCACCGACCTGGAAACCGGCCCCGCGCAATGCCTCCACACCGCCGTACCGCTTCTGAAGCCCTTCGGCTTCCAAAACCACGGCTGGCATCGGCGATCACCCCGGCGACATCGACTGAGCGGACGTCCGGTCCGCTCACCGAGCGTACTGATGATCTCGTCGCGTCGGGGCGGATATGGAAAACACCGCTATCGTGGGATCGGTGACCCGCCTTGGATTCCGCGCATTTAAGGTGCTCCCCGCTGTGGTGCTGTGCGCGTTGGCCGTCGGCTGTGGCCAGACTCCGCACACCGCGCACTCCTCCGAGAAGGCGCGCCCTGTGCCGACCGGTTCACTCGACACGCTGGGCACGACCTCGGAGACGGCTATTGCCACCCCCGCGCCGGTGACCACCACGGCGCCGCCGCAATCAGCCCCCGCCCAGCCCGCTTTCACCGAGGACGACGCCCGCTACACGGTCCGCCGCTACCTGGCCCGCTGGATCGGGCAGCCGCTCCAGCCCGATGACACCGAGGGCAAGTACCCCCTCATCTGCGCGGGCTCGACCCTGGCCAACAACCCCGGAAGGCTCACCGGCACAACAGCCTTCGACGCCGACCGGATGACCGCCCGAACCGGCGATACGGGCGCGGCCGTGACCGTCCCGGTGACGAATTCCTCCGCCGTCACCACCGTGCTCACCTTCACCCTGCGCGCCGCGGCCCAGGGCTACTGCATCGTGGACATAGCGAGCTGACCCATCGGCCGCCCCGAACGCTTCAGGAACTCCCGCGCCAACTCTCGATATTGTTCCGCGCCACGGGATTTCGGTGCCCACGTGGTGAGTGGCTCACCCGCGATGGTGGAGTCCGGGAACCGCACCGTCCGCGAGATCGCCGTGTCGTACAGCTCCGCCCTGAACGTCTCCGCCACCCGGTCGCGCACCTGCCGGCAGTGCAGCAGCCGCGGATCGAACATGGTGACCACGATGCCCGACAGCTGGAGCCGCGGATTGAGCCGTTCGCGCACCTTCTCCATGGTGTCGTTGAGCAGAGCCAGCCCGCGCAGCGAGAAGTACTCGCACTCCATGGGAATGATGACCCCGTCCGCGCAGGCGAGCGCGTTCACGGTGAGCAGGCTCAGCGATGGCTGGCAGTCGATGAGGATGTAGTCGTAGCGATCCCGGATCGGATCGAGCACCCGGCGCATCGAATGCTCTCGACCCACCTCGTTGACGAGCTGGATCTCCGCCGCCGACAGATCGATATTGCTGGGCAGCAGATGGAGGTTGGTGACGCCGGTTTTGATCAGCACGTCGTCGATCGGCGGCGCCGACCGCCCGAGCAGGTCGTAGACGGTGAGTTCGAGATCGTGGTGCGCGACGCCCAGGGCCGCCGACAGCGCCCCCTGCGGATCGAGGTCCACCAGCAGCACGCGCAGCCCGCACTCGGCAAGCGCGGCACCCAGATTGACCGTCGAGGTGGTCTTCCCGACGCCGCCCTTCTGATTGCACAGCGCAATCACCTGGGCTACGCCTCCGGTCGCCCCGGCCTCCTCAACAGCATTGTTTGCCGACATTTCGCCAGCCTAGCCTGTCACGTGGCGGATCGGTCGGACCCGCTCCGGAGTCCTTTCGCAGGTCGGCAAGTGCGACGATCTACCAGTAATTTTCACCGTCCGGGCGATGAACCAGCATGTCGGACAACGGTGGAGCCCGACACATGCTGGTCATTAGCCCAACAGTGGTGTGGCGGGCTGACGGGGTATAGCCACGCCACCCGCCACACCAAACCTGGATGAACCGGGCATATCACCTTCAGTGATCCGGCAGCACCAGGATCTTCACGTGCTCTTCCGGATTCCGCAGCGCCGTGAAGGCATCCGCCACCCCGTCCAGCCCGACCCGCCCGGTGATCAGCGCCTCTGCGTCGATCGCCCCGGACGCCAGCCGTTCCAGCGTGATGTCGTAGGCGTTCTCGTACGGCCCGTGCCCGAAATTGACTGCGATCCGCCGGAACTGCCCGACCACCGGAATGATCGTCTCGTCCGCGAACGGCGCCGCCAGCACCTGGATCCGCGAGTTGAACGGCATGGTCCGCATGAGCGTGCCGATAGTCCCTGCGCGCCCGCTGCATTCATAGGCGATGAGAATGCCGGTGCCGGACTGGCCTACCACGCTGTCGCCCTGCGCGACCGCCGTCATCCACGCCTCGATCGGATCCTGCTCGTTCGGATCCACCACGATGTCCGCGCCGACGGCCCGCGCGAGCTCCCGCCGTTTGGGCGAGGGTTCCGAGGCCACCACCAGCCGCGCCCCGTGCGCCTTGGCCGCGATGATCGCGCCCAGCCCGATGGTGCCGCACCCGATGACCAGCGCCGAATCCTCGGCGGTGAGACCGGATTGCTGCACGTGCATCTCACCGACGTGCAGCGGCTCGGCCAGCGTCGCGTGTTCGAGCGACAGCCCCTCGGGCACGTGCCGCACCCAGAACGCGTCCACCACGATGCTCTCGCCGAACGCCCCGTGATAGTCGTTCGAGTACCCGATGATCGTCGGAATGCCGGTCGCCGCCTCGGTCGCGAGCCCGATCCCCGCGACGCGGTCGCCGACCGCGAAATCCGTGACCCCGGCACCGATTTCGGTGACGGTCCCGGCGTACTCGTGCCCGAGCACGACCGGTCGCTCGGTGTCGAAGGTGGCCAGCGGATACCCGCTGTCCACCGCCACCTGCACGAACCGGCACGGATCCTTCGACATGGACAGGTCGCTGCCGCAGATGCCGCACGCGGCCACCGCGATCCGCAATTGCCCCGGACCCAGCGCGGGCGGCTCGGCCACCTCGGCGGGGGAGAACTGCCCGTTCAGAAACTGTGTGGCGCGCATGGGATCACGCTCCTGTCGCGGCGGTCTCGCCGTAGTAGTCGGTGTGTGCCTTGGTGATCGCGGTGACCAGCTGCCCGATCAGCAGCTCCCGGTTGTCCTGCGCGTACTGCAGGCTGTCCTCGCGGCGGCGGTTGCGATTCTTGAAGTGCGGGATCACCTCCGAGGCGAACAGCTCGTAGCTGCGCTTGGTGTCCTCCCAGCTCGCCATGTCCACGTGCAGGACCAGCATGGTGCCGAACCCGCCGGTCTTCTCGATGAGCCTCTCGATGCGGGCGATCGCCTCGTCCGGCGTGCCGATGATGGCCTGCCCGAATTCGCCGAGGTTGTCATTGCGCCACTGATCGATGATGCCCTTGGGAGTGTCCGCCCACGCCGGCTGCTCGCCGGTCTGCCGGTTCACGTACGCGGCCATCGAGCCGATGCGGCGGCTCACCGCGCGCTCGGCGTCGGCGCGGGTCTCGGCCAGGAAGATCGGATTGACCAGCCGCCACCGCGACCGGTCCGCGGTGTGCCCGTGCTCGGCGCACACCTTCTCGTAGACGCCCCAATTACGGTCCAGCACTTCGAAACCCATGGGGGAGCTGGCCGCCAGTGACAGCAGCGACAACCCGTGTGTGCCGGCCAGCACCGAGCCGTTGGGGGAGATGGTCGAGGCGGTGGCGACCTCGATGCCGGCCGGATCGTAGGTCGGCAGCTGGGCGCGGGCGTCGCGCAGGGTGAACCAGTCGGTGGTCATGTTCACCACCTCGCCGCGCAGCAGCGCGAGGATGGCCTCGAGCGCCTCGCCCTGGCGGCGACGCTGATCCGACGGGTTGATGCCCATCATGTGGGCGTCGAGCGGAATCTTGCCGGGGCCGGTGCCGAAGATCAGGCGGCCGCGGGTCTGCAGGTCCAGCTGGGTGATGCGGTCGACGGCGACCAGCGGATGGTGATACGGCAGCGACACCACGCCGGTGCCGAAGCGCAGCCGCTCGGTGCGTTCGGCGGCGGCGGCGATGAAAACGTCGGGCGCGGGCACGATTTCGGCGCCGGTCGAGTGGTGCTCGCCCATCCACGCCTCGTCGAAGCCGAGGTGGTCGAGGTGTTCCATGAGATCGATGTCGCGACGCAGCTGCAGGGCCGGGTCGGCGTCGAGGGGGTGATACGGGGCCAGGAAGGCCCCGAATTTCATCGATTCAGCGGTCCACACGGATGGATCTCCTTCACCCAGTGCCCCGGGCTTCGTCGCCCGGTGCGGTTCCCCGAGTAAACCTGGATCGACTGATCCATAAGTTGTGTTGTCCCGGTGAGTGGGCATGATTAGAAAACACAGGTAGATAAGCTGATTCAACGTCGATAATGAGCGCTGTGCTGTGCCGAAATCGGACTGTCGAACCAGTTCCGCGCCCCGCGATGCCGACCCCGCTCCTCCGATGTGCCAAGCTCATGCCGTGACCGTCCCGATGCAGAATCGCCAGGGCAATGCGACCCGTACCCGGCTGGTGAAAACCGCCGAGCGCCTGTTCGCCGCCCACGGCGTGGACGCGGTCTCGGTGCGCGCGGTGAACGCCGCCGCCGGCCTCGGCCCCTCCTCGGTCAACTACCACTTCGGCACCAAGGACGACCTGATCGCCGCCGTGCTGCTGGATCTCGGCGCGACCGTCCGCGACCGCATTCGCGCCAATGCCGATGTGCTCGCCGCCCGCGCCGAACCGCCCACCGCCGAGACCCTGGTCCGCGCGGTCACCGAGCCCTATCGAGACCTGCTGCTACAGCACCGGACCCGCGGCATGCGCTGGATCAAGATCGTGACCCAGCTCTCCTTGCACTCCCATCCCGCCCTCACCGCCGCCGAGCAGGACCTCCCCGATCAGCTGCACGTCCAGCTCCGCCGCGCCTTCCCGCTATCGGATCCCAGCCGCCTGGAGGCCCGCTGGGCGATCTCGCTCATGGGTTTCCTGCAAGCCCTGAGTCGCGCGGACGAATGGCATCCCGGCGCAACCCCACCGCCCGCGGAGGAACTGGCCGCCCTCTACGAGGACCAGGTCGTCTTCCTCATCGGCGGCCTCGACCGTCTGCTGGGCGGAACCGGCCGCTGAATCGCCGGTGACGCACAGGTGGACGAAACATGACATACTTCGCCCACTCCCAGCTCGAAGGCGGTTGCCGATGCCCGAAGATCCCGAACTCGCCCAGGCCCGTGTACTGGCCCGAGAGCTCCAGAGCCACGCTGACATGCTGACCCGCGAGCTGCAATACGTCTCGCGCCCCGAAGCCCAGACCCGCGCCCAGACCGACCTGACCGCAGTCCACCGACAGCTCGACGGCCTGCGCCGCCGCTTCCCGGAAGTCGCCGACACCCCGGACACCCTCGCCAGCTGAGCGCAGATTCGGCGGTTCCGCAACCCGATCGGGTGCGTCAGGGGCGGGAGCCGGGGCCCACTCGTTGCAGTAGTGCCTGCAGCGAGGGGGTGCGGCCGAGATGGCGGGCTCGTCGGCGGCGAGCTGCGCACTATCCTCGACTTCCTCACTCGCAACCGCGAACTCCAGCAACGCCACCGCGAGCGAATCTCGGCCCTGCCCAAGGTAGTTCGGGGTTAGAACTGACAGTTCGTGCCGGAATTGTCCGAATAGCTGGACGCTCTGGTTGGTTAGCTATAGCGTCACTGAACGATTCGCGAAAGGCTTGCTGAAGCATGCTCTTCCGGTTCACGGGCTCGGCTGTGCCGAATGCCAATCCATTGCTTTATTGGTCGATCGTTCTTTCGCGCGCGGTCGGGAGCGAGATGAGAACGGCTGAAGTGTGAGGGACGTCGTTGTTCGCAGTGTCCGTCAGGGCTGTGGTCCTGGCTCTGAGCATCCTGACCGCGGGGGCGGTAGGCGCCGCCCCCGTGTCGGCTCAACCCCTGTATCCCACCCAGGATCCCGATCCGTTCTACGGTCCGCCGGCCGATCTGGGTGCGCTAGCGCCCGGTGACGTGGTCCGGACCCGGAAGATCGATACCGGGCTGTACGTGGGCACCGAGGGCTGGCAGGTGGCCTTCCGCAGTACCAACTCCCAGGGGCAGCCGATCCTCGGCATGACCACGGTGCTGCTCCCGGCGGGGGTGTCGAACCCGCCGCTGGTGTCGTATCAGGCGCTCATCAATTCCCTGGGCGCGCAATGTAATCCGTCGCGCTCGCTGTTCAACGGCGAGCTCCAGGACGGCGTGGGCGCCATGCTGCCGATCGGGCGCGGCTGGGCCATTTCACTGCCCGACTATCTGGGGCCGAATGTCGCCTACGGCGCGGCCAAGCTCAGCGGCATGGTGACCCTGGACAGCGTGAAGGCGGTCCGCAAGGCCACCGAACTGGGGCTCGGGAAGTCGCCCGTCGCGCTGGCCGGGTATTCCGGCGGCGGTATGGCGACCGCCTGGGCCGCTGCCCTGCAACCGGAGTACGCGCCGGACCTGAAGCTCGATGCCGTTGTGGCCGGAGGCATTCCGGCCGATCTGGAGCAGATGGCGCTCTCGCTGGGCTTCGAGCCGCATCCGGGCTTCGGCCTGGCCTTCGCGGCGGCCATGGGCCTGGAGCGCGAATACCCGAACCGCCTGCCGATCTCGGATCAGCTCAATGAGAACGGCCTCTGGTTCCGCGAATTCACCCACGACGCCTGCCGTCGCTTCCTGCTGTTCCACGGCGCCTTCCGCAACGCCGACCAGATGGCTGCGTCCAAGAGCCTGATGGACAGTCCGGAGGCGCACGCGGTGCTGCGGGAGAACAGCCTGCGCTACTTCCCGGGCACGCCGGCGGTCCCGACCTACTTCTGGCAGGGGCGGTTCGACACGCTCACCTTCTTCGACCCGGTCGCCGAGGTCGCCGACCGGTACTGCAAGGCCGGTGTGCCGCTGGTGTTCCGGCCCTTCGATATCGCCGAGCACATGACTACGGCCGTCGCCGGATTCGCCGATGCGTGGAACTATGTGGAATCACGCTTCCGCGGGGATCCGGTCCCGGTGAGCTGCTGATAGATGCGTGACCGTGCGGCGGGCGAGCGGCGCACCGACTTTCGAACTGCCCGCGGTGACAGTGCTCGATCCGCACTACTGCCTCTCGGGCCTGCGTAGCTCGAAGTACTGGACCTACACCCTGCCGCGGCGGGTCGGCGCGGAGACCGCGGACCGCCTCACCGGAGAAGGGCGGCCGATCGGGGCACGCGGCCCCGGCTCGAATCGTGGCGTAGAAATCGGCCCCCGCGGATTTTCCCGACGCACTGTCGGTAACATTCCGACGGTGCGTCGGTAAATGTGCCCGGCGCCGGACAAGGGAGTTCGGATGTTCCTGGCGGTGCGCGAACTGTGGTTCGCGCGAGCGAGATTCGGGTTGATGGCCGCGGTCGTCGCCCTGATCGCGGTGCTCATCGTGATGCTGGCGGGCTTGTCGTCGGGCCTGGTCGACGACGGTGTCTCGGGATTGAAGGCCATGCCCGTCGACGCCTTCGGCTTCGCGCCGAAGACGGAGACGGAGTCGGCCTTCACCCGCAGCACGGTCGACGACGGACAGGTCGCGGCCTGGCGCGGGCGCGGCGATGTCGCGGATGCGGCGCTGTTCGGAAATACGCTGGTCAATGCGAAGACCGGCGGCGGGGTCGCGATCGATCTCGC
Organism: Nocardia sp. NPDC101769; assembly: GCF_044766925.1. Lineage (NCBI taxonomy): Bacteria > Bacillati > Actinomycetota > Actinomycetes > Mycobacteriales > Nocardiaceae > Nocardia > Nocardia sp. NPDC101769. The sequence continues at coordinate 89,551 of NZ_JBIWMX010000029.1, forward strand.
GCTGTTCGGGGTCGAGCCGGGGTCGTTTCTGGCCCCGAGCCCGGCAGAGGGATCCGGGCTCGGGGCGCCGGACGGCATCGTGGTCAGCCCGACCACCCTCGACAAGGGTGTCCGCATTGGCGATGTGGTGATCGTCGACCGGATCGGGACCACCCTGCGCGTGGTCGGCGCGACCGCCGAGCAGCGCACCTTCGGGCACGTGAACGTCGCCTATGTGCCGCTGCGACTCTGGCAGGAGATCCACGCCGGACTGCGGCCCGGCGACGTCGCCCGGCCGGAGATCTATCACGAGGCCAATGCCGTGGCGCTGCGCGCGCGGCCCGGCGGCATCGACCTGGCCGCGGGAGATCGCGCCGCGGGCACCCACGCCATGACGCTGTCGGCCTCTTTCGATGCCTCGCCCGGCTATTCGGCCGAAATGTCGACCATGACCCTGATCCGGGTCTTCCTCTACGCCATCTCGGCCCTGGTGGTCGGCGCGTTCTTCATGGTATGGACGGTGCAGCGCGCCCACGAACTGGCGGTGCTGCGGGCGCTGGGCGTCTCCACCGCATATCTGTTGCGCGACAGCCTGATCCAGGCCGCGATCGTGCTCGTCGCCGCGACGGCCGCCGGGGTCGGCGTGGGAGTGGGCGGCAGCCGGTTCGTCGGCGGCATGCCCTTCGCCCTCGAACCCGGCGCGGTCGCCGTCGGTGCGGTCCTGCTGATCGTGATGGGCATGCTGGGCGCGGTGCTGACCACGTTGCGTGTCACTCGGGTCGACCCGCTCGAGGCTCTGGGGGCTCAGCGATGACCGTTGAATCGATTGTCCGCCAGGGCATCTCGCTCAGTGATATCTCACTGACCTTCGGCAGCGGCGATCATGCCGTGGCGGCGCTGGACCGCATCGACCTGACCGTGCGGCCGGGCGAGCTGCTGGCTGTCGTGGGTCCGTCCGGATCGGGCAAGTCCACCCTGCTCGCGGTCGCGGGCGGGCTGGCCCGACCCGACACCGGGCAGGTGCTGGTGCACGGCACCGAGATGACGACGCTGTCGCGGCGGCGGTTGGCGCGATTCCGTCGCGAGCACATCGGGTTCGTATTCCAGACCGGGAATCTGATTCCCGCACTGACCGCCCGCGACCAGGTGCGGCTGCTCGAGCGCACCGGCGGGCGGAAGCGCGGCACCGCAACAGCTTCGAGTGGCACCGCGGATCCGGGTGCCCTGCTCGCCGCCGTCGGCATGGCCGCCAAGGCGGGGCGGCGGCCGCATCAGCTCTCCGGCGGAGAGCGCCAGCGCGTCGGCATCGCCCGCGCGCTCGCGACCGGCCCGACGCTGCTGCTCGTGGACGAGCCCACCGCGGCGCTGGATCGCGCCCGCAGCCACGAGGTGATCGAGCTGCTGGCCCGGCAGACCCGGGAGCGGAAGGTGGCCACCATCATGGTCACCCACGATCACGACGTCCTCGGCCACTGCGATCGGGTGCTCACCCTGGTGGATGGGAGACTGAGCGGGTAACCCGCCCAACGAGGAGACCTACCGGTGCCGAGGATTCAAGCCGCCACGCTCGCCGAACATCGCGAGGCGCAACGCCGCGCCCTGCTCGACGCCGCGCGCGCCATCCTCACCGAGGACCCGGCCCGCCCGCCCACGCTCACCGAGGTGGCGGCGCGCGCCGGGCTCGCCCGCCCCAGCATCTACCAGTACTTCTCCTCGCGCGACCAGTTGCTCGCCGAGCTGCTGGCCGACACCTTCCCGCAGTGGGCGCGGCGGGTGTCGGAGCGGATGGCGGCCGCGTCCGGCCCGGCCGATCAGGTCCTCGAATACGTCCGCGCCAACCTGGAATTGGTCGCGAGCGGTGAGCATGCCCTGGCCCGCGTGCTCACCACGATCATCGACGACGACATCGCCGCCTACAGTCGCGAACTACACGACGAACTGCGCACCCCGCTGATCGCCGCGCTCGAGACGGCCGGCGCGGCCGACCCTGCCGCCACCGCCGGACTCATCGACGGCATCGTGCATGCGGCCTCACGCATGCTCGAGAGTGGCCAGGACGCCGACCGAACTGTCACGGCCGCAACGGAATTGGTCGCCCCCTACCTGTCCGCCCTGGCGCCGAGCGCGGCCCGGCGGCGCTGAATCCGCAAGCAGGAAGCTCGCGAAAAGGCCGATGAGGCCGCGCGGACGGGGGCGCGGCCTCACCGAAGTGCGAACGGCTGCGAGGGGAGTCAGCGTTCGCACGATCGGGGGGTCAGAGACCCTGGGCGAGGTGGGTCAGCAGGATCAGGCCGCCGATCAGCGTCAATCCGGTCAGCAGGACCAGGGCGCCGTGGGGCAGGCGGGGAATCCGGAAGGTCGAGAGTTGCTGGGGCCTGGTCATTTCGCCTCCACGAGAGCGGTCTCGGTGACGTGGTGGGCGGTCGCGCCCCAGCCGACGTGGGCCTCGGCTCGCATGCGCTCGACCATGTGCGGGTAGTGCAGCTCGAACGCGGGACGCTCGGAGCGGATGCGCGGCAGCTCGTAGAAGTTGTGCCGCGGCGGCGGGCAGCTGGTGGCCCACTCCAGGGAGTTGCCGTAGCCCCACGGGTCGTCCACGGTCACGACCTCGCCGTAGCGGTAGGACTTGAAGACGTTCCAGATGAACGGCAGCATCGACGCGCCGAGCAGGAAGGCGCCGATCGTGGAGACCTGATTCAGCAGGGTGAAGCCGTCGGAGGGCAGGTAGTCGGCGTAGCGTCGCGGCATGCCCATGTTGCCGAGCCAGTGCTGAGCCAGGAACGTCAGATGGAAACCGAGGAACGTGGTCCAGAAATGCCACTTCGCGAGGCGTTCGTCGAGCATGCGGCCGGTGATCTTGGGGAACCAGAAGTAGATGCCCGCGAAGGTGGCGAACACGACCGTGCCGAACAGGGTGTAGTGGAAGTGCGCGACCACGAAATAGGTGTCGGACAAATGGAAATCGAGCGGCGGTGACGCCAGGATGACGCCGGACAGACCACCGAACAGGAATGTCACCAGGAAGCCCAGCGAGAACAGCATCGGGCTCTCGAAGGTGAGCTGCCCCCTCCACATGGTGCCGATCCAGTTGAAGAACTTCACACCGGTCGGGACCGCGATGAGGAAGGTCATGAACGAGAAGTACGGCAGCAGCACCGCACCGGTGGCGTACATGTGGTGCGCCCACACCGCGATGGACAGCGCTGCGATGCCCAGGGTCGCGTACACCATGCCGGTGTAGCCGAACAGCGGCTTGCGGCTGAACACCGGGAAGATCTCCGACACGATGCCGAAGAACGGCAGCGCGATCACGTACACCTCGGGGTGTCCGAAGTACCAGAACAGGTGCTGGAACAGCATGGTTCCGCCGCTGGCCGGATCGTAGATGTGCCCGCCGAGGTGCCGATCGTAGTACAGGGCCAGGGCGGCCGCGGTCAGGAGCGGGAACACCAGCAGCACAAGGAAACTCGCGACGACGACGTTCCAGGTGAAGATGGGGAGCCGGAACATGGTCATGCCCGGGCAGCGCAGGCAGACGACGGTGGTGAGCATATTGACCGCGCCCAGAATGGTTCCCAGGCCCGAGACGCCCACCCCCAGGATCCACAGATCCGCGCCGACGCCGGGGGAGTGGATGATGTCCGACAGCGGCACATACGCGGTCCAGCCGAAATCGGCGGCGCCGCCCGGAGTGATGAAGCCGGCGGTCGCCATGGTCGCGCCGAACAGGTACAGCCAGTAGCTGAACGCATTGAGCCGGGGAAACGCGACATCGGGCGCGCCGATCTGCAAGGGCAGCAGGATATTCGCGAATCCGAAGATGATGGCGGTCGCGTAGAACAGCAGCATGATCGTGCCGTGCATGGTGAACAGCTGGTTGAACTGTTCCGGCGACAGGAACTGCATGCCCGGCTGCGCCAGCTCCGCGCGCATGATCAACGCCATCAGCCCGCCGATCATGAAGAACGCCATCGAGGTCACCAGATACATCTGCCCCAGTACCTTGGGGTCGGTCGTGGTGACCATCTTGTAGAGGAACGACCCCTTTGGTGCGCGACGCACGGGATGGGGTCGCGTGATCTCGGGTACCGGAGGGGTTTTCGGGGAAAGGGCGGTCACCCTGCGGACGGTAGTGAGCCGCGGGGTTGCCGGTGAATCCCTGCGGGCCGGGCCGATGACCTTCGCCGAGCGATCGAGGACCTTGGGCCGTGCCGCCGGTGACCTTCGAACCAAGATCGTCCTCGATCTGGGCTAGGGCGCCGTGGCCGTGGTCACACCGCACCGGCGCAGGTTCTCGGCGACCTCGAGCTCCCAGACCTCGTTGGCCCGCGAGGTGTCGACTTCGAATTCGAAGCGCCGCACCGATTTCGGGTCGACGTCGGCGACGTCGACGTAGAACTGCTCGTACCAGCGGCGCAGCTGGTAGACCGGGCCGTCCTCGTCGCAGAGCAATGGGTTCTCGATCTTGGACTTGTGCTTCCAGATCTCCACGTCCTGCAGGAAGCCCTCGCCGATGCCCTCGGTCATCCTGTCCGCCAGGCGGTTCGCGGTGTCCGCCGGTACGCCCGTGGGTCTCTCCAGCGTGATGCCGTACTGCAGGACGAAGGAGTCCTGGGTGACCGGGTAATGGCAGTTGACCAGGACGCTGCGGACCTCGAAACCGCCGTAGACATTGAGCAGTGGATTGATCATGTAGGCGGGCCCGAAGTACGAGGCCTCCGATTTCAGCAGCGTGTCCCCGCGATACTTGGTCGCCATGCCGACGTCCGGGCGGCCCTTGGTCTCGAGGTACTGGGTCGCGACATGGCCCTCGAAGACGTTCTTGAAGAATGTTGGGAACGCGTAGTGGATGTAGAAGAAGTGGGCCATGTCCACGATGTTGTCGATGATCTCGCGGCAGTTGGAGCCCTCGATGAGGATCGAGCGCCAGGTCCACGGGGTCCAGTCGGTGGAAAGCGTTGCCGCGGGCTTGCCTTCGGCGTCGGTGTAGGGTCCCCGGATGGTCGGGATGGTGACCTCGTCCGGCGGCGGGTTGCCCTCGTGGTCGTGCCAGACGAAGAGCTGGCCGTTGCGCTCGAGCGTGATCCACGCGCGGGTGCGGGCCAGCGGGGGCACGCGCCGGGCGTAGGGAATGCCGGTGCACTTGCCGTCGCCGTCCCAGCGCCAGTCGTGGAACGGGCAGGCGATCCGGCCGTCCTTGACGGTGCCCGTCGACAGGTCGCCGCCAAGGTGGCGGCAGTAGGCGTCCAGCACCCGCAGTTCGCCGGTATCGTCGGCCCAGACGGCCAGCTTGGTGCCGAAGGCATTGACCGAGTGGGGTTTCCCGTCCCGGAACGCGTCCGCCAGCCCCAGGCAGTGCCAGCCGCGGGCATAGCGGGTGGGCATCGTGCCCACGTCGATGTCCCGGATCTTTCTGCCGAACCCGCGTGACGTCGTCGCCATCACACCCTCCTAGGTCTAGAACCAGTTTCAGAACTGTGTCAGCTTCCGGTTGATGAGGGACTCTCGAAAATGGTCGAAAGACTCTTCTTTTAGGGATTTCCGTCCGCTTGTCGCGGACCCCGGACTGCTCGATAGTGGCTGGAACGTGTTCTAGATTTGTGGCGGACGGTATGAGATCGCCACCCGACCGGTCAGGAGAACCCGGCGAGATGACCCGTGAAATCACCGAGCGTGTGGAGGCTCTGCTGCCGACCCTGCGCGAGCGCGCCCAGCGGACCGAGACGTTGCGGCGCATTCCCGACGAGTCCATCGAGGACCTGCGGGAGGCGGGATTCTTCACCCTGATGCAGCCGCGGCAATGGGGCGGATGCGCCGCCGATCCGGTGCTCTTCTACGACACCGTGCGCACCCTGGCGAGTGCCTGCGGATCCACCGGCTGGGTGGCGGGGATCCTGGGGATTCACAACTGGCATCTCGCACTGTTCGATCAGCGTGCGCAGGAAGATGTCTGGGGCCACGACATCGACGCGCGGATCGCCTCGTCGTACGCGCCGATGGGCGCGGGCGCCGTGGTGGACGGCGGCTATCTGGTGAGTGGTTCGTGGGCGTGGTCCTCCGGTGTGGACCACGCCGACTGGGTCTTCGTCGGCGGGCCGGTGCTGGAGAACGGCAAGCCGGTCGATTTCGGCTCCTTCCTCATCCCGCGCAGCGACTACTCCGTGGACGATGTGTGGAACGTGGTCGGTCTGCGTGGCACCGGATCCAATACGGTTGTCGTCGAGAACGTCTTCGTCCCGCGGCACCGCTTCCTGAGTTTCGGCGTCATGAACTCGCTGACATCGCCCGGGCTGCAGCGGAATTCGGAGCCGGTCTACAAAATGCCCTGGGGGACGATCCATCCCACCACCATCGCCACGCCGATCGTCGGCATCGCCTATGGCGCCTACGCGGCCCATGTCGAGCATCAGGGCCGGCGGATCCGGGCCGCGTACGCCGGCGAGCACGCCAAGGACGACCCCTTCGGCAAGGTCCGCATCGCCGAATCCGCCAGCGATATCGATGCCGCGTGGCGGCAGTTGTCCGGCAATGTCGCCGACGAATACGCTCAGCTCCGGGACGGCGGGGAGGTCCCGTTCGCCATGCGCGCCCGCGCCCGCCGCGACCAGGTCCGCGCCACCGCTCGCGCCATCGCCGCCATCGACCGGCTCTTCGAGGCCGCCGGGGCCGGCGCCCTCGCCGACGACACCCCGCTGCAACGCTGCTGGCGCGATGCCCATGCCGGACGCGTCCATGCGGCCAACGACCCGGAACGTGCCTACGTCATGTATGGGAACCACGCCTTCGGTCTCCCGGTGGGGGACACCATGGTGTAGTCGGATCGGGTCGGCGGCGGGTTCCGGATCAGGCCCCGCCCGCCAGGCGAAGGACCAGAGCGCCCGCGATGATCGAGCGAAGGCCGCGACCTTGGGAGCAGTGATCTTCTCCTGGTAGATGAGCGCACCGAGCACGACGGTGCCGATGGAGCCGATACCGGTCCAGATGGTGTAGCCGACACCGACATCCAGTGTGCGCAGCGCCAGGCTGAGCGTTCGGGGCCCTCGTTCAGAGGTCCGCCAGTGCCAGCCCGGTGAGTGCGCCACCGGGTCGGGCGAGGACGGTGTCGAGGCCGTCGTCGAGGTCGACCAGGCGGATCGAGCCGCCGAGATCGCTGACGTAGAAACGAGATTCGTCGACGGCGACCACGCCGATGGCCTCGCGGTAACCGCTCGACAGGATGGTGACCGGGCCGGGGACCGGGTTGACGGAGGCGCGGTTGAGGGTATTGCCCGCAGGTTCCGCGCCGCGATCGGTCCACAGCAGGTTCCCGCCGCCGGACAGTTCCAGGTCGATCGGTTCGGGGAGGTCGTGCCAGAGCACCTCGATATCGGTGCGGGCCGCGGGTGAGGTGCCGGTGGGGAGATCCAGCGGTGCGCGGAAGATGCGGCCTTCACCGGCCTTCAGTGCGCCCATGCTGGTCCAGTACACGTGCCCGCGAGCCTGATCGACCGCGATGCCGTCGGGGTAGGCGTCCAACCCGGTGATCAGGGTGCGACGTCACCCCCGTCGAGCGAGATCGCCTGCATGGCACGGGCTTCGAGGTCGAGCGCGAGCAGATGTTTCATCGCGGCCTCCTGCGGTCAGTGCCGATTCGGGTCGGGGTAGTCGTCGTAGAAGCCGGCACCGGATTTCACGCCCAGCTTGCCGTCGGCGATATAGCGCTTCAGCAGCATGCGCGGGCCCTCGGGCAGATGCGGATTCTCCTGGGCGTAATGCTCTTCGATATCGAGCACCACATCGAGGCCGACGCTGTCCATCATCCGGAACGGTCCCGCCTCGGTGCCGAAATTCAGCTTGAACATGGCATCGACGTCCTGCGGGGTCGAGACGCCCTCATGGACGACCTTGAGCGATTCACGTTTCAGCGCCGCCCAGATCCGATTGAAGATGAAGCCGGTGCTCTCCATATGACACAGGAAAGGGTGCAGACCGTATTCGGGGAAGGTCGACATGACGAAGTCGATGATCTCGGGCGCGGTATCGCCATCGGACATCACATCGAGCGTCGTCGACGCGGGCGGCATGTAGAAATGAGTGTTGAGCATACGGTCGCGTGTCGAAAGTCCCTCGGTGAACAGCCTGCTCGCATACGACGACGAATTCGACGAGACGACCGCATCGGCCGCGCACAGTCCGTCGAGCTGACCGAAGATCGACTTCTTGAGGTCGAGCCGTTCCGGCACCGCCTCCACCACCAGCCACGCCTCCGCCACCGCATCGGCCAGATCCGGCACATAACTCACGATCCCGGGCGTGCCGCCATCGATGTGAGCGGCCACCGTGGGCAATTCGCCCGTCGCGTACCCGACGGCCTGCGTCCCCTGCGTCCCGTTCGGATCGGTGATGTGGACGGTGCCGCCCTGCGTGGCGAACATCAGCGCAATGCGCCGGCCCAGGGTTCCCGCGCCGATCACTGCCACCGGCCGGGTGCGATAGTCATTCGGTATCGCGGCCATTCCCCGCTCCTTCGATGAAAGATCCGAGCTGTGGATTCGCGTTATCGATCGCTATCACCGTAGCGGGGCCCACTCCTCTCCCGGGGTAGCGGCCGCACCGTCGGCGCGTGTAGTCGACCGCCGGCTGGACGAGATCCCATTCATGCCGACCCTTTCGATCGTGTTTCTACGGAACTGCCACCTGGCGTAGTGGCTTGACATGGAACGTCATCCCATCTCCCGATGAATCGCTTTACTTCGCCTATAATTTGGTATTACGTTCAGATTCCTATGAGGCCACGCCAGGTAGCTGGAAAAGGAGAATTCGGTTGAACGGCAAGATCCTTGATTGCGTCCTCGTCGCCGTGGTCGTCATCGCTTTCTTCGCCTTCGCGATCGTCAACCCCGGCATCGGCAACCTGCTGGTTGCCTGGTTCGGCGCGGTCGCGCTGGGCTACTACAACGTCTATGTCCGGCACGACCCGAAACTGGTGACGGCCGCCAGCGGTAGCGGCCGAGCCGTGAATCACTCGGCGACCCTGCGGCCCGCCTGGCGCTGAGACAGTCCGGTATCACAAAAGGCCACGTCAATCCTCTACTTGAACGGTGTTCAAGCTCGAGGTAGATTGCCTTGGCATGACTGATGGATTGTTGAACCTGTTGGTGGACAAGGCGTTACGCCGAACTGTCCCGACCCGGGCGGAGGCGCTGGCGTTGCTGAGCGGCGCGGAACCGCTCATCGACGTCGTGGCGGCGGGCTCGCGGGTGCGACACGAATTCTTCGGCGCGCGTGTCAAACTCAACACGATCGTGAATATGAAGAGCGGCCTGTGTCCGGAGGACTGCGGGTACTGCTCGCAGCGGGTGGGCTCGGCATCCGGTGTGCTGAAGTACTCCTGGATCACGCCCGAGCAGGCCGCGCGGGTCGCCGGGCAGGCGATTGCGGGCGGGGCCAAGCGAGTGTGCCTGGTCGCCAGCGGGCGCGGGCCCGGCGAACGGGATCTGACCAGGATCGAGCAGACCATTGCCGCCATCACGGCCGACCATCCGCAGACGGAGATCTGCGTGTGCCTGGGCCTGCTGGGGGAGGGGCAGGCCGAGCGGCTCGCGGCGGCCGGGGCCCACGCCTACAGCCACAACCTCAACACTTCCGAGGCGCGCTACGCCGACATCTGCAGTACGCACACCTTCGACGATCGCGTCGACACCGTGCTACGAGCGAGCGCGGCCGGGCTGTCGCCTTGTTCCGGAGCGATTTTCGGCATGGGGGAGTCGGACGAGGACATAGTCGATCTGGCCTTCTCGCTGCGGGCGCTGGACCCGGACTCGGTGCCGGTCAACTTCCTGATCCCGTTCGATGGAACGCCGCTGGCGGGACAGTGGGAGCTGACGCCCGACCGCTGCCTGCGCATCCTCGCGCTGTTCCGCTTCTTCTTCCCCGATGTGGAGGTGCGGCTGGCCGGTGGCCGCGAGCTCCACCTGCGCGGCCTGCAACCGCTGGCACTGCACCTGGCCAATTCGATCTTTCTGGGCGACTACCTCACCAGCGAGGGGCAGCCCGGAGCCGACGACCGGCAGATGATCACCGATGCCGGATTCACCATCGAGGGTGCACAGGAGCAGACCCTGCCGCCTGCGCGCCACGACCTGGTCGCGGTGCGCAAACGCGGTGCGGGGACTGATCTTCCGGCGAACGCGTAGGGTGCGCCGTGGGCGGCTCGCCGAATGGGCCGCCCACGGCCGGGTGCTACCAGGCGACCGGAAGTGCTTTCGGGCCGCGCAGCAGCATGCCCGTCTTCCACTCCACCTCGTCGGCGGGCACCGCCAGGCGCAGGTTCGGGAAGCGGCGCAGCAGGGCGGTCAGGGTCACGTGCAGTTCGAGGCGGGCCAGTTGCGCGCCCACGCAGTGATGGAAGCCGTGTCCGAAGGTCAAGTGCGAGTTGTGATGTCGCGTCAGGTCCATGGTGTCCGGATCCGGGAAGACCGTCTCGTCGCGGTTCGCGATCGCCAGATCCACGAAGACCGCCTCGCCCGCGCGAATGAGCGTGCCCGACAGTTCGACATCCTCGACGGCGATGCGCGGGAACGCGCCGCCATTGCCGACCTGGATGTAGCGGAGCAGCTCCTCGATGGCGGCCGGGACGAGATCGGGATCCTCACGGAGCCGGTCCCATTCGCCCTCTGCCAGTAGGACATAGACGAAATTGGCGATCTGATTGGCCGTGGTCTCGTGACCGGCGACCAGCAGGGTGAGGCCGAGCGTGATCAGTTCGTCCTCGCTGAGCCGGTCATCGTTGTCGCGGGCCGCCACGAGCGCGCCGAGCAGGTCATCGGCGGGGCGGGCGCGGCGTTCGGCGATCTGCTCGGTCAGGTATCCGGCGACGGCGGCGAACGCGGCCACCCGCTCCTCGTCGGTGACTGCGGTCGTGGACATGATCGCGTCGGAGAAGTCGCGGAAGCGATGCTGGTCCTGCGGTGGGACACCGAGCATTTCGCAGATGACGGTGACCGGCACCGGGAGCGCCAGTGCCTCCACCAGGTCGGCGGGGGAGCCGGCCGCTGCCATGGCCGTCAGCATGTCCTCGACGATCTCCTCGGCGCGCGGGCGCAGCTCCTGCACGCGACGGGTGGTGAACGCGGTCATGGTCAGCTTGCGGAGCCGGGTCAGCTCCGGCGGGTCCATGCTGGTAGGAATGTTCGGCATGGCCGGTGTCTCGCGGACCCGCGGCACATCCTCGCGGCCGACCGTGGCGGCGCGGCTGAACCGTGGATCGCTGAGCACCGAGCGCACGTCCGCGTAGCGGGTGACGAGCCAGGCCTCGCCGCCGTAGGGCAGCTGGACGCGGGAAATCGGTTCCTCGCGTAGCAGTTTCATCGCCGTCGGATGCGGATCGAGCCGGACCGGATCGCCGAACGGATAGTGGCGGATTTCGGTAGGTGTGGACACGCGAAACTCCTTCTGATGTAAGCAAATGCTTACAGCGGTTGATCGTAGGAGTGCGTCACCCAGTCGTCAACGCTCGATTTCCGTTATGACGGAGGGAAATTCGTACTCACCCGGTCCAGCAGGACGCGTGCCGAACGCAGGACGTGATCGGCGACAACGGCCGGATCGGCGCTCGCCAGCGGCTCCCAGTGGTAGACCGATCGCAGCAGGCCGATCCCCAGCAGCCAGGCCACCACCAGATCGGCCCGCAACTCGGCGTCCGGGCCGTCGCCGAGTTCGGTCAGCGCCCGCACGTATCGTTCGTCCAGCTCCCGCCGGATCACCGACACGCCACTGGCATGCCCGCTGGACCGCAGCGCGGCCTGTAGCCAAAGCTGTTGATCCGCCACAGTATTCAGCATCCCGGCCAGCAGCCGGCCGAGCAGCTCGTCCGCGGGACCTTCCGACAGCACCCGATGTCCACGATCCGCGACGACCGCTCGGAACAGCTCGTCCTTGTTCCCGAAGTACCGGAACAGCAGCACCTGATTCGCTCCGGCCCGCGCCGCGATCTCCCGCACGGTCGTGCCCTCGAAGCCCTTCTCTGCGAACACCTCCCGCGCCGCGGCCAGCAGGGCCGAACGGGTGGCATTGGCATCCTTGTGCGGTCCGCTCGTTTCGCTCCCGGTACCCATTCGCCCTCCGATGTCGCCTCGCCGACACGCGGCTCGTACGCCGTCGGCTCCTGCCGCGACCATAGACTCGGCGGCGACGAAAGCTCGTCTCACCCTTCGCGTCGGAGACCACCGGCGATGCGCTTCGAGTCGACGGCGGCTACGTCCACTCGATCCTGCCGAGGCCCGGTGAGGGTGCGGATTCCCTTGTAGCTATAGGTGATTCCCGCGATCAGCACGACCAGCAGGACGGTCGTGGTGCCCCAGGTGCCGAAGCCGAGCCCGCCCTTCTCATGCGATTTGGACAGCAGGTCGCCCACGGTCGCGCCCAGCGGGCGGGTGAGGATGAAGGCGAGCCAGAACAGCAGCACGCCGGAGATCCGGGTCAGGTAGCGGGCGGCGAGCAGGGCGGCCATGGCGGCGGCGATGAGCAGCGCGCCCCCGCCGTAGCCGAGGCCGGAGCTGTCGGAGAGGTAGTCGCCCAGGGAGGTACCCAGCGTGTTGGACAGCAGAATGGCCGCCCAGTACAGCAATTCGCCACGCGTGCTGGTGATTCCGGTGACATCGTAGGTCTGGCCGCTGAGCTTCCAGATGGCGAAGACGACGGCCAGGCCGGTGATCAGGACGGCCGCGCCCGCGCCGTAGCCCAGGCCGCCGTCGGTGGAGGTGCCCGAACCGGGTCCGCGATTGAGGAAATCGGAGATGGTGGTGCCGGCCGTGCTGGTCGCGGCGATCACGGTCCAGTACAGGGCGGGATGGAAGCGGCGGGCCCGCAACTGGGCGACCAGGCTGACGGCGAAGATGCCGAGGAACAGCATCGAGGCCGCCGCGTAGCCGAGGTCCAGGGTCTGGGCGAGCAGGTCGCCGCCGGTTTCGCCGAGCGTGGTCGCCGCGATCTTCAGCACCCAGAACAGGGCGGTCACCTGGGGGAGCTTGTAGTTCGTGTGCGAATGCGCCGCGGGCATGCGGATCCCTTTCGAGCGGTCGATTACCGGACACGGGGGAGTCTGCCCGGGAGTCGCTGAGAAGGCGCTGAGACACGTCCATCCGAGCGTGTGCGATTATTGGGACGGACATCTGACGGAGGGAGCGATCGTGGGCATGGGAATGGTGCTGGGCGACAACCGCTCCTGCGCTTCGTTGCGGGAACGGTCCGAATCACCCTCGTACTGACGGAAAGTCGCTCTCCGAACTCCTGCCTCGAAGCGTCGCCGGCCCCAGGCACCTTCGTTTCCGCAGGAGTTCGTCATGTCCACCCTCAGTTGGACCGAGAATCGATCGGTCTATACCGCCCACTGGCATTCCGAGAACGGGGCTCCGGCCCCCGCCCGCATCGTCGTCGCCGACGACCGCATGACCGCGCAGGCCGCCCACCGGCTCGCGCGGGCGGGCACGGGCCTGGTGTGGCGCGGGGATTTTCACAATGCTCGCCAGTTGCTGCGAGCCCTCGACCGTCGCCTGCGACGCGCCGCGCGCCCGGTTGGGTGCGAAAGCGGTCCGGCAGCGGTGTTCCATCAGCAGCGTGCCGCGCAGGCCCAGCGCGCCGAGATACTGGGCAGGCTGCTGATCGTGCTCGAACCCGGTTACTTTCTCGGGCTACGGCGCGCGCCGGATGTTCGGTCCGCGTGCGAACACGCTTACGCGGCGGTGCGCCCGAATTGCCCGGATATCCAGCGGATGTGCGTGTCGCTGACCGAGCTGCTCGGGGTGCTCAGCGCCTATCAGTGGCATCGGAAGGGCGTCGAGATTCCCGCACTGGGGGCGCGCATCCATCCTGACTACGGTGTGTTCTCCCCGGTTCGCGGTGAATATGTCGATCTCCTCGCCAGCGTGCCGTTTCCGGCGAATGCGCAGCGGCCCTGCGTATTCGATCTCGGCACCGGGACTGGCGTGCTGGCCGCGGTCCTGGCCCGGCGCGGTGCGCGGGTGACCGCCACCGACATCAATCCCCGCGCGGTGGCCTGTGCCGAGGCGAACCTGAACCGCCTCGGCCTCACCGGCCTGGTTCGGGTCGGAGAGGCCGATCTGTGGCCCGAGGGTCGCGCGGACCTGGTCGTCTGCAACCCGCCCTGGCTGCCCGCGCACCCGACCTCAGCACTGGAACTCGGCATCTACGACCCCGGATCGACTGTGCTGCACCGCTTCCTGGACGGGTTGCGCCACCACCTGGCCCCGCACGGTGAGGGCTGGCTGATCCTCTCCGACCTCGCCGAACGCCTCGAATTGCGAAGCCGGGACGAGCTCCGTGCCCGCATCGCCGCCTCCGGGCTGCGCGTGGCAGCCCGGTACGACACACATCCGCGGCATTCGCGAGCGTCGGACAGCGGCGATCCTCTGTACGAGGCCCGGCGGGGTGAGGTCACCTCATTGTGGCGACTGGTGCCAAACGACTGATCGGTCCGAGCGGTGGGGGGGGGGGGCGCCCCCCCCCCCCCCCCCCCCCCCCCCCCCCCCACCCCCCCCCCCCCCCCCCCCCCCCCCCGCCCCCCCCCCCCCCGCCCCCCCCCCCCCCCCCCCCCCCACAGAACGACAACCCCCCCCAACAGCCCACCCGCGCTCATCGGGGGGGGGGGCGGACCCCCC
>NZ_JBIWMX010000029.1:104196-119500 GCF_044766925.1 Nocardia sp. NPDC101769
GGGGGGGGGGGACTATAATCTTTTGGGGGCCCGCCCCCCCCCCCCCCCCGGGGGGGGGGGGGGGGGGCCCCCCCCCCCCCCCCCCCCCCCCCCCCCCACGGCTGAACAAACCTGCTACCGGTCGACCCGCACGGCCGAGCTGTAACACACCCGACGGCTCAACTGCCGCTCGGCAATCCGCTCCACCAGCAGCGGAATGAACTCCCGAACCCGGTGCCCCTCGAAATCCCGATGAATACCCCGAACCACCTCCCCGACGACCCGAGCCGTCAAATCAGGAAATCGATTGGACAGCCGCGCGGCAAGATCGCTCATCTGCTGCTCTTCATCGGATTCCGTCATACCGTGAGTTCGCCTCCATCACCAGCGTTCAGCGCCGCCACCCGTCCCGCACCAGCGGATGACCGGCAAAGTGGACAACGGTCCGGGGTGCGTTCACCCCGGACCGTGCCCCTCGAGTGTTGCGGCAAAGAACGGGCTTTTCGCCCCCGAACCGCTTTCTGGCACATTTCGTCTGGCACTAGGCACACCAGGTCCTTACGGCTTGCGGATGATCAATGCAAATGAAATTTCATTTGCAACAACGCCATTCGAATCGGTATGGGAACAGCCAGCTATCGGGTGGGAAGCGGTCGGTCTCGTTCGCGAACCTCGGCCAGGTGCTCGCGCGGAGTCCATTCGTTGAGCCATGCGGGGACCGGAAGGCTCGGTGCCACCACACCGAGGTCGTCACGGGCGGCGGTCGCGAACTCCTTACACAGGTGATAGGCGTCGCGGTTGATCAGTAGCCAATCGTCCGGATCGGTCAGCTTGCCCTGCGCGAACCACTCGAAAGTCCATGTGTACCTGTTGAGTTCGTCCCCGATCGCGACGGCAGCCGGGCTTCCCAGCAGCTGCACTTCCTGCCATCGCTGAATGCCTCATCGAGTGGAGCGCTCGTCGTGACCGGTCCGACGCCCGTGTGACCTTCGGGATGCCGGATCGAAACCGGGGGTTCGATCTGGTCAGAGTGCCCCGAGACCGGTTCTCCGGGAGGTAATCTCGATGCGATGGGACAACGTGCACTGTTCACACTGGCATGTATCGTTCTCACCGCTTGGTGCATGGTCGCCACGCCCGGCAGTGTTGCCGCCGACCCCGGGTTACCGCCGGTGGGTGGCAATTTCCTCTGGGGAGTGTCCAGTTCGGGGTTTCAGAGTGAAGGCTCTGCGCCGGACAGTAATTGGAGCCGTTACGCGGGATCCGGTCAGGCCGAGGACTACCGCAATTCGGTCGACTTCCTTCATCGCTACGATGAGGATATCCAGCACGCGGCCGATCTCGGTGTCGGTGTCTACCGGATCAGCGTGGAATGGGCGCGGGTGCAACCGAAGCCCGGCGAATGGGATTTCTCCTTCTACGACAGCATGATCGCGCGGATTCGCGCGGCCGGAATCCGGCCGATGATCACCCTGGACCACTGGGTGTTCCCGGGTTGGGAGGTCGATCGCGGCGGTTGGCGCAATCCGGGCATGGTCGATGACTGGCTCACCGACGCCCGCGCGGTCGTGGACCGCTACGCGCACTTCGATCCGCTGTGGGTCACGTTCAACGAGCCGCTCGCCTATGCCGGAAAAGAGCAGCAGATCGGCGATCTCGGCGCACTCGATGTCGCGCCCATGATCGATCGGATGGTCGCCGCGCATCGCGCGATCTACGACTACATCCACCTCCGGCAGCCCGATGCGATGGTGACGAGCAATATCGCCTTCTCGGCCATCGGCACGGCACAGGCCGATGCGTCCTTCGTCGACCGGGTCGCCGACAAACTCGACTACATCGGAATCGATTACTACTACGGCGGATCCCTGACCAATCCACCGAATGTGGCTGCCCAGCTGACCAATCAGCCCTCGAGCCTCGTCCTCGAACCCGACGGCATCTACTACGTCCTGCGTCGATACGCCCGGAAGTTCCCCGGCCGCCCCCTCTACATCGTCGAGAACGGCATGCCCTCCGACAACGGCTCACCCACCACCGACGGCATGACCCGGGAGGACGACCTCCGCGACACCGTCTACTGGGTCCAGCGCGCCAAGGCCGACGGTATCAACGTCATCGGCTACAACTACTGGAGCATCACCGACAACTACGAATGGGGCAGCTACTCACCACGTTTCGGCCTCTACACCGTCGACGTCACCACAGACCCCACCCTCACCCGCCACCCCACCGCCGCGGTCCCCGCCTACCGCGACATCACCACCTCCGGCGGCGTCCCCGCCAACTACCTCCCCACCCGCCCCCCGGCCCTCTGCTCCATTCAGGACCTCCCCTCCAGTTGCCTCGACCCGGTCACCGTCCCGGGCCGCTGACCCACGCCCTCGGCTGACACCTGTGGAGCGCCGGGAGCGCGATTCGCGGTCGAACGGCCCCGCCCTGACATTTGCCGCGATCGCCCTGGCGATTCCGGGTTGGGGTGGTGGGCGGTGCTATGTTCGGAATTTGCGAGACCCACTGGTTCTGCTCGGTTCACGGCATCCCAGGAGGTGGGCAGGTCATGAGTTCCCCGAAATCGCGCGATCCGCACTCGATATCCACCGCACCGATCGTGGTCGGTGTCGATGATTCACCGGCCGCGCTGTCGGCCGTGCGCTGGGCGGCGGAGACCGCGGCGGCGCGCAGGCGCGAACTGTTGATCGCGCACGGCACGAACGTGAATGTGATCGTGGGGGTGATGGGCACATTTTCGAGTGTGAATTCCGAAGTCGAGCAATCGATTCAGGCCTTCGGCGCCGACCTGGTGGCACAGGCCCGAGAGGCCGCCGAAAAGGCCGCGCCCGCCGTGACGGTGCGCACCGAGGTGTCCCCGCAGCATCCGGCGAGGATGTTGATCGACCTCTCGGCCACCGCCCACATGACGGTGCTCGGCGGTCCGGCTGAACGCCGGGGCCTGAACCGGATCGGTTCCATCCTGGTCTCGGTGGCGAGCCAGGCGGCCGGATCGGCGGTCGTGGTGCGCGACAACGACGCCGGATGGGTGGATCGCCGCACGGCGCCGGTCGTGGTCGGCGTCGACGGCAGCCCGGTCAGCGACGCGGCCGTCGGCGCCGCGTTCTACGAGGCGTCCGTGCGCAACGCGCGGCTCGTGGCTGTGCACGCGTGGAGCGACCTGTACCTGGCTCGGTACTCGGGATTCATCGATACCTCTATCGAGGCCGCGCAAGCGACCGAGGCGGAGCGGGTGTTGCTGGTGGAACGGCTGGCGGGGTGGCAGGAGAAGTACCCCGACGTCCAGGTCACCCGTGACATCCACCTCGCCGATCCGGTCGAGCACCTGCTGACCTGGTCCGAGCGGGCCCAGCTGGTGGTTGTCGGCAGTCGCGGTCGGGGCGGGTTCGTCGGCATGCTGCTCGGCTCGACCAGCAATGCGCTCGTGCAGCGCGCGAACTGCCCGGTCATGGTGGTCCACCCGGAGTCGTGAACCGGCGGGTGGGTTGGTCGGTGTGGAACTCGTGGATCTTCGCGTCTCCCAATCTCCTTCGGATACCCGCTGGTGTTTCGGGCTGCTGTCGGGCGGATGGAAGACGATCAGAGGCGGGCCTCGCTGCGGAGTGCCGAAAACCACTGGATTTCGTTGGCGAGGGCGAGGTTCGGGTCGGTCGGGCGTCGGTGAACGCGGTGACGTACGCGTCAGCGACGGCTTCGTCGCCGACGGACGGGAGTAGGGCGTAACGGATCACGGAGGTCCGGTGCGCGGAGCAGCCAATTCGCGGCACAGTACTGGCTGGAAGCTGGTCGCCCGGTCTCCAAGGGGACGTGGACGATGCTGCAGTCGCGCAGTGCTGGGGAGGTCTGTCGTCTGTGCCGCGTCGGCCGGTCCCTGATGGGCAAGGTGTTGATTCATATGTTCCCGAGTGGCGGGCGCATCCGTAGCGCAATCCGTCCCATAGGGTGCTGCTGATGGGTAGGAGCACCTGAGAGACATTTCTCTGTTCGTCATTGTTTCGAATTTCCAATGGGTATCGGTTTGTGCGGCCACGAGATCAGCCTTTTAAGGAAACCAATGCGAATTCTGCTTCTCTCGAGCGCATTCAACAGCCTCACGCAGCGTATTCACGCGGAATTGCGGCAGCGGGGGCACTGCGTGGGGGTCGAGTTGGCACTCGGTGACGACGAGTCGCTACGGGCGGGCGTAGCGCGGTTCCGGCCCGAGTTGATCCTTGCGCCGATGCTGACAGTCGCTGTGCCAGAGGATATTTGGTCGGAGAACACGGTGCTGATCGTGCATCCGGGTCCGAAGGGAGACCGAGGTCCGTCGGCGCTGGACTGGGCGATCAGTTCCGGCGCCACCGAGTGGGGCGTCACCGTTCTGCAGGCCGTCGCGGAAATGGACGCGGGTCCGATCTGGGCCTCGGAATCGTTTGTGATGCGGCCCTGTGGGAAAAGTGAGTTGTACCGTACCGAGGTCGCCGATGCCGCGATGTGTGCAGTATTGCGGGCGGTTGAATTTTTCGAGCAGGGTGGCTTCGAACCCGAACCGCTCGACTACGACCGTCCCGATGTTCACGGACGACAGCGGCCATATCACGCGCAGGAGTTTCGACGTATCGATTGGTCCAGCGACAGCACGGAAATGGTGCTGCGCAAGCTGCGCGCGGCCGACTCCCAACCCGGTGTGCTGGACGAGCTGTACGGACGCCAGTACTTCGTACACGGCGGACATCGTGAGGATCGACTGCGCGGGGCGCCAGGCGCCGTTCTCGCTACCCGGGATGGTGCGATCTGTCGAGCCACCGTGGACGGCGCGGTCTGGCTGCCACGGCTGCGCAGCCGCCGGATACCCGGCGGCCCAGCGACTTTCAAACTGCCCGCCACCGCGGTGATAGACCGCGAGCTCTTGGCCGGAGTGCCGGACCTTCCCATTTCGGCGGCCGAGGCCGCAACCCGCGATACCTGGTCGGAGCTGCGGTACTACGAACTCGAGAACGTCGGCCATCTCGAATTCTCTTTTGCCGGTGGAGCAATGAGCACGGACCAGTGCCGGCGGCTGCTCGACGCGTATCGGCGGGCGTGCGCTCGACCGACAACCGTGCTCGTGCTGGGGCCGGCGCGCGACTTCTTCTCCAACGGCATCCACCTCAACGTGATCGAAGCCGCCGCGGACCCCGCCGACGAGTCCTGGCGCAATGTCAACGCCATCGACGACCTGGTCGAGGCGATTCTCACGACCACGGACAAATTGGTGATCTCGGCGTTGGCCGGGAACGCGGCTGCGGGCGGAGTGATGCTGGCACTGGCCGCCGACGAGGTCTGGTGCCGGGAGGCCACCGTGCTCAACCCGCATTACCGGCTGATGGGTTTGTACGGGTCCGAGTATTGGACCTACATGTTGCCACGTCGGGTCGGTACACGGCAGGCCGATCGCCTGATGCGGGAAGCACTGCCGGTTGGTGCACGTGCCGCCGAGGCTCTCGGCCTGGTGGATCTTGTCGTTCCAGGAGATGTCGGAGAGTTTCGCGCCTGGGTGAGGCGCGAGGCCGCCACATTGTCGGCGGCCGGGTCTGCCACAGCGGGCCGACTGCTCGAGAAGAAGCATTGCCGCGCAGTGGACGAGGCGGCAAAGCCCTTGGCGGCGTATCGATCCGAGGAACTCAGCCGGATGCGTCAACACTTCTACGGTGCCGGCGAGCCCTATCACCGGCTCCGCCACGACTTCGTGACGAACGCTCGCCCCTCGGTCACTCCCGCCCACATTCTCGGATGACTCACGCAAACGGGACAGACCCGATGGTTATCGATCATTTCAGGTGCGGGTGGGGTATCCCAGCGGTCGCCTACCTCATGTCGGTCATCGGATCCGTGCTCGGCCTGCGCTGCGTGTCGCACGCGAGATTTACACGACGGCAGGGCGGTTGGCTCGCGGCGGCGGCCGTTGCATCTCGAGAGGTTCGCTCAGCAGGCCGTCGGCCATCTCACACTTCTGTCCAAATCCTGATCTCCTAATCCAGATGTGATGAGACTATCAGTTCGCCGTGATCTGCGGGAAATGACATCGCTTTCGCCGAGCGCGAGCGAGCCGAAAGCTGGATGCCAGGATCGGACTGATCGGTGGCCCAGCGGCCGGATGAGCCAAGTGTCCGCCGCTGTGGTCAGCTCCTCGTCGCGACGAGGTGCAACGGCAGGTGACGCAGCGCGAAGCCGATGGGAATCCACGGCCAGGCACGCACTTTCGCCTCGGCAGCCTCGCGTTCGATGGCCTTCACGATGGCGCGCACGCCCTTCTCGGTGGAGGCCATCAGCGGTGTCTTTCCGGCCCTCGCGCTCGGCTCCGATTCGATATAGCCGGGATAGGGCGTGGTGACTGCGATAGGTGAGGCGAGCGCGTCGGCACTATGGTGGCACCCCAATTATGTTGCACCGCAAGCTCTGCCCACTGCTGCTGGAGCTCGGTGCCCGGTCCGTACGCGACGTCGAGCAGGAACGGTCCGCTCAGATACAGGTAGGCGTCCGGCTGCGCGCCGAGCGGTGCGGACTTATCTGTCAATATCCACCACTTCTGACACTATTATCAGAATCGCCTTGACAAGGGATGTCATCGCGACTGATGATTTGATCAACATCGGTTTCTGGAGGCGTAGATGACAAGCATCGACAAGGGCGTCGGCACCGGGCGGACGGTCCGGGTCGGGGGACGGCAGATCTACTTCGACGAGGCCGGTTCCGGGTCCGCGGCGGTGCTGCTGCATGGTGGCGGGCCCGGGGCGTCCGGGTTGTCGAACTACTCGCGCAATATCGAGGCGCTGGCGCAGCGGTTCCATGTCATCGTGCCGGACATGCCCGGATACGGGCGGTCGTCGAAGTGGATCGACCCGGCCGACCCGTTCGGTGATCTCGCGCAGGCGGTGGGCGGGTTACTCGACGAGCTGGGCATCGCCTCCGCGCATCTGATCGGCAACTCTTACGGCGGCGCCGCGGCGCTGCGGCTGGCCATGGACCGCCCGGAGAAGGTGAACCGGCTGATCCTCATGGGACCCGGTGGTGTGGGCACCACGCGTGCGCTGCCTACCGCCGGACTTCAGCAGCTGCTGAACTACTACACGGGCAGTGGCCCGAGCCGGGAGAAGCTCACCCGCTTCATTCGCGAATACCTGGTGTTCGACGGTGATTCGGTGCCCGAGGAGCTCATCGAGGCGCGTTATCAGGCCAGCCTCGATCCGGCTGTGGTGGCGAATCCGCCGTTGCGGCGGCCGTCGGGGCCGCTGGCGCTGCGCACGCTGTTGCGCATGGATTTCACGCGCGACTCGCGTCTGCGCAAGGTCGAACAGCCGACGCTGGTGGTCTGGGGGACCGATGACAGGGTGAACCGGCCGGAGGGCGGTCACATGCTGGTCGACGCCATGCCCAACTGCGACCTGTACCTGGCGGCCAACACCGGCCACTGGGTGCAGTGGGAGCGCGCGGACCTGTTCAACACACTGGCCACCGCTTTTCTGGAGGCGTAGCAGTGAGCGAGTTCCTGCGTCCCAATACCGACGGCTCGGTCTTCGGCGCGGTGCATCTGGGATATATTGTCGTGCAATCGAATCGGCAGGCCGATTGGCGGCGCTTCGGTGCCGACGCGATCGGGATGCACGTCGACGCCCTCGATAGCGCCGGTCTGCGCTTCCGCCTCGATGACCACACCTGTCGCCTCCTCGTCCGGCGTGGTCCCGCCGAGGACGTGACCGCACTGGGCTGGCAGATCGATAACCACGAGACCTTCGATCGCATCATCGCCAGGATCGCCGATCGCGGCGTGCCGATCGCCGAGGGCACCGCTGAAGAGGCGGTCCTGCGCGGAGTGGAGCGGTTGTGGCGCTTCGCCGGGCCGAAAGGCATGGTGCAGGAGATCTTCACGGTGCCGGTGACCACCCCCGAGCCGTTGCGGATGCTCAGCTCCGGCTGGGTGACCGGTGAAGCCGGTATGGGGCACGTCGCGATCGTCTCGCGGGAGCCCGAGGCGTTGCGCGGCTATTACGAGACCGTTTTCGACTCCCGGTTGTCGGATTACATCGACGAGAACGTTTCCGGGCTGAAGATGAAGATCCGTTTCCTGCGGGTCAACGAGCGCCACCACTCGATTGCCATCGCCAATCTGCGTGGCGTGAAGGTCGATCCGATCCGGACCCGGGTGCAGCACATCAATATTCAGTCCCTGACGTTGGACGACATGCTCGCCTCCTTCCAGCGGGTGAAGGATCTGGGTTTCCGGATGGCGTGGTCGGTCGGCCAGCACACCAACGATCGGCAGCTGTCGTACTACTGCGTGACTCCGTCGGGCTTCGAACTCGAGGTCGGCTGGAACCCGATCATCATCGGCCCGGAGCTCGAATCCACCTGGGAGCCGACGACTTACCAGGGCATCAGCAGGTGGGGACACACCCCGGTGGGGGAGACGGTGCTGGACAGATTCGGCCAGTTCCGCCAGGCGCTGCGCACCGTGCGCACGCCGGAGATCACCGTGCCGGAACTGGCAGGAGGACGCATCCGATGAACACCGACTACGACGTGGTGGTCGTGGGCCTCGGCCCGAGCGGCCTGACCCTGGCCAATCTGCTCGGCCGGCGTGGAGTCAGCGTGCTCGTCCTGGAACGCGAGCCCGAGTACTACGGCCTCGCGCGGGCGGTCTATACCGACGACGAAGGCATGCGAATCTTCCAAACCGCCGGTGCCGCAGATGAACTCGCGGCAGACATGAATGTCGACTCCGCCGTGCAGTGGGTGCGCGCCGATGGCCGGGTGCTGATCCAGTTCCAGCAGACCGAACGCCGGTTGGGCTGGCCGGTGGTGAACTTCCTGTACCAGCCGTACCTGGAGAACACCCTCGAACGCGCACTGGAGCGGTACCCGCACGTGACGGTGCGCCGCGGCCGGGAAGTCGTCGACTTCGGCCAGAACGCGGACACGGTCACCGTGGTACACGCCGAGTGCCACGGCACCGGTTACGGCAAGCATGTGCCGAGCAGCGACCCGGACACGGCCGAGCGGGTGCGCGCGAAGTTCCTGGTCGGCTGCGACGGGGGCCGCAGTGTGGTGCGTACCAAACTGGGAATCGACATGACCGGCACCAGCTTCCCGGAACGCTGGCTGGTCGTGGACTTGAAGGCCCGCGACGGCGTGGACGCCTTCCGGCATCTGCCGTACTTCGATTTCGTCTGTGATCCCGAGCTGCCGATCGTGTCCTGTCCGCAGCCGGACGGGCACCACCGATTCGAGTTCATGCTCAACGACGCGCAGACGAAGGAGGAGATGGAGGACGACGAGACCGTCCGCCGCCATATCGAGCGCTTCGTGAACCCGGACGAGGTCGAGGTGCTGCGCAAGCTGGTGTACACCTTCAACGCGGTCATCGCCGACCGCTGGCGCGTCGGGCGGATCCTGATCGCGGGTGACGCCGCGCACATGACCCCGCAGTTCATCGGCCAGGGCATGAATTCCGGGGTGCGCGATGCCGACAACCTGTCGTGGAAGCTGACCGCGATCATCAAATACGGTGCGAGCCAGTCGATTCTGGACAGCTACGAATCCGAGCGCCGCCCGCACGCCAAGGCCATGATCGATCTGTCGGTGTTCAACAAGGCGCTGGTGTCCGTGGACAACAAGCTGGTCGCGGCGGCCCGGGACCTCGCGCTGACGACCGCATTGCGGGTGCCGGGGCTGAGCGGATGGATTCGGGAGGCGAAAATGCGGCCGGCGCCCCGCTTCCGCCGCGACGCCTACCTCGGCCTGCCACGTCGCAGATGGCGTGGAGTCGAAGGCGGACTGGCCCCGCAGCCGGA
Organism: Nocardia sp. NPDC101769; assembly: GCF_044766925.1. Taxonomy (NCBI): domain Bacteria; kingdom Bacillati; phylum Actinomycetota; class Actinomycetes; order Mycobacteriales; family Nocardiaceae; genus Nocardia; species Nocardia sp. NPDC101769. The sequence goes on from NZ_JBIWMX010000029.1 coordinate 113,997, forward strand.
GATCCGGACCTACGACGGACACCACCGTCGTTTCGATGATGTGCTGGGCCTGGGCTTTTCGGTGATCGGTTACGGCGTCGACCCGCGTGCCGGACTCGGCGCGGACGACCTGGCGGCGTTGCGCGCGCTGGGCGCCCGGTTCGTCACCGTCTATCCGCTCGGCGGTCGGCCACAGGGCAAGCCCGGCGATGGCCGCAATGCCGGTGCCGACCACGTCGATGTCGAGGACCACACGGGGGCACTGGCTCGCTTCTTCGCCAAGGCGGGCATCGGCATCGGCGGGCTGCTCCTGCTCCGCCCGGACCGGTATGTCTTCGGCGGCGCGGACCGCGGCCGCGGCGGTGCGCTGATCGCCGAATTGTTCCGTCAGCTCGGGGTTTCCGTGCCGAGTCCGCTCGAGGCTGTCGCACCCGCAGAACACGATCGGACCGCGGCCGGCCCGGCCCCGTCCGATGCGGAGTCCGCGGCCGCCGAAACCCACTTCGAGGAGGCCATGTGACCGCCATCGTGACCGATTCGCCCGCAGTGCGCGCCGCCGCCGAACGACTGGCCGCCGCTGCGCGCCTCGGTACTCCGAGCGCCCCCGTGCGTGATCTCATCGGCCCCGACGATGTCACGCTGGCCTACGCGGTCCAGCGCCTCGGGATCGACGAGCGGGTGGCCGCGGGCGCGCAGATCGTGGGCCGCAAGATCGGACTCACCTCCCCGGCGGTGCAGCGGCAACTCGGCGTCGACCAGCCGGATTTCGGTGTGCTGTTCGGCGACATGGATGTCACCGAAACGGCTGCCGCACAACGGCCCCGGCTATTGCAGCCCAAGGTGGAGGCCGAGCTCGCCTTCGTGCTGAACGCCGACCTGGACGACGACCTGCTGGACGTGACCAGCGTCCGCGGGGCGGTCGACTACGCGGTCGCCGCGCTCGAGATCGTCGACAGCCGCATCGCCGGGTGGGACATCAGCTTCGCCGACACGGTCGCCGACAATGCCTCCAGCGGCTGGTTCGTGCTCGGCTCCGAGCGGCTGTCGCTCACCGAGTTCGAGCCCCGCGAGATCGCCATGAACATGGCGATCAATGGTGAGATCGTCTCCACGGGAACGGGTTCGGCCTGCCTCGGGGATCCGCTCGAGGCCCTGGCCTGGCTGGCCCGCACCGCCCGCGACTTCGGCGAGCCGCTGCGGGCCGGGGAAATCGTGCTCTCCGGCGCGCTCGGACCGATGGCGCCGCTGCGTCCGGGCGCCCGGGTGCGCTCCGAACTGTTCAGTGGCGCAAGGACACTCGGCATCGTTGAATTCGCTCTGGAGGAGGAATAGTGAGTCACCGTACGAAAGTCGCCGTCATCGGCTCGGGCAATATCGGCACCGATCTGATGATCAAGGTACTGCGCCACTCCGACACGCTGGACATTGCGGCCATGGTCGGTATCGATCCGGCCTCCGACGGTCTGGCCCGCGCGGACCGGCTGGGCGTACCCACGACGGCCAAGGGCGTCGAAGGACTCATCGCCATGCCGCACTTCGACGAGATCGAGATCGTTTTCGACGCTACGTCCGCCGGTGCGCATCGCGCCAACGCCGCCGCGCTCGAACCGTACGGCAAGCGGCTGATCGACCTGACTCCGGCCGCCATCGGCCCGTTCGTCGTTCCCGCGGTCAATATCGACCAGCACTTGGACGCGCCCAACGTGAACATGGTGACCTGCGGGGGACAGGCCACGATTCCGATCGTCGCCGCCATCGCCCGCGTCACCGAGGTGCCCTATGCCGAGATCGTCGCGTCCATCGCCTCGAAGTCGGCGGGTCCCGGTACTCGCGCCAATATCGACGAGTTCACCGAGACCACCTCGCACGCCATCGAAGTCGTCGGCGGGGCGACCCGCGGGCGGGCCATCATCGTCCTCAATCCGGCCGAACCGCCGCTGATCATGCGCGACACCGTGCTGGCGCTGATCGGCGACCCCGATCCGGGAACCCATGCGGCCGTGCGGGATTCGATCGAGCGCATGATCGCCGATGTCGCCGCGTACGTGCCGGGCTATCGGCTGAAGCAGGCCGTGCAGATCACGCCGGTCGGCCCGGGGGCGCCGCTGCACACGCTGGTCGGTGACGCTGGTGTCACCCACCAGGTTTCGGTTTTCCTCGAAGTCGAAGGCGCCGCACACTATCTGCCCGCCTATGCCGGAAACCTCGACATCATGACCTCGGCCGCCGTGCGCGTCGCCGAACGCATCGCCGCCACCACCCGGGAGAGTGTCCGATGACAGAAGTTTTCCTCCAGGATGTGACGCTGCGGGATGGCATGCATGCCCTGCGGCACCGCATCACGCCGAAAACCGTCGCCGCCGTCGCGGCGGCACTGGACGCCGCCGGTGTCGACGCGGTGGAGGTCGCGCACGGCGACGGCCTGCACGGCGGCAGCCTGACCTACGGTCCCGGCAGCAACACCGACTGGGAGTGGCTGGCGGCGGCGGCCGGTGCGCTCACCCGCGCCCGGCTCACCACGCTGCTGTTGCCCGGTATCGGCACCATCGACGATCTGCGCCGAGCCTACGACCTCGGGGTGCGCTCGGTCCGGGTGGCCACCCACTGCACCGAGGCCGATATCGCCGCCCAGCACATCGCCTACGCCCGCGATCTGGGTATGGACGTGTCCGGCTTCCTGATGATGAGCCATATGAACACCCCGGCCGGCCTCGCCGCCCAAGCTAAGCTCATGGAATCGTATGGCGCGCACTGTGTTTACGTCACCGACTCCGGTGGCAGGCTCACCATGAGCGGGGTCCGCGACCGCGTGCGGGCCTATCGCGACGTGCTGGAGCCCGTCACCGAGATCGGCATCCACGCGCACCAGAATCTCTCGCTGTCCGTTGCCAACAGCGTGGTTGCGGTGGAAGAGGGCGCGATTCGCGTCGACGCATCGCTGGCGGGTCTCGGTGCGGGAGCGGGCAATACGCCGCTGGAGGCGTTCGCGGCCGTCGCCGAGCTCAGCGGCTGGAAACACCGGGCGGAGCTGAACCAGCTGACCGACGCGGCGGACGACCTGATCCGCCCGCTGCTGGACCGGCCGGTGCAGGTCGATCGCGAGACGCTCACCCTGGGCTACGCGGGCGTGTACTCGAGCTTCCTGCGGCATGCCGAAAAGGCTTCCGCCACTTATGGAGTCGATGTCCGTGACCTGCTGACCGAGGCCGGTCGCCGTGGGCTGGTGGGCGGGCAGGAGGACATGATCGTCGATATCGCCCTCGACCTGATCGGCGGCCGGGCGGGGTGACCTCAGGATTCCGGCAGCTGCGGCAGCTGTGGCAGCGGACTGCTGGTGAGCTTCTGCGCGGCGCGCTTGTTCATGCCGAACATGCGCAGCATATGAAAGGTCATCTCGTCGGTGCGTGCGTCGGCGTCGGCGTCCGGCTGGGCGTCCAGCAGCTGCAGCAGGCCCAGCAGGGCACCGCCGGCGGCCATGATCGCCATGTCCGCATCCATCGGCTCGAAGCGGCCCGCCTCCTGCGCGGCGAGAATATCGCGGCGGGCGCGCGGGGCCAAGCCCTCGTCGTGCAGCAGGATCGACATGCCGGAATGCAGGATCACCTTCACCACTTCCGGCATCTGCCGCTGCAGACGCCCGGTCATCCGGAAGCTGACCGCGAACACCTCGGCCGGGTCGTCGTAGAGCTCCACGATGCGGTCACGCAGTTCGGCGTAGACCTGCAGGGCCGAGCGCACCGCCTCGTCGAAGAGCTGGTCCTTGGAGTCGAAGTGGTTGTAGAAGGATCCGAAACCGACATCGGCCGCGTCGGTGATCTCTTGAATGCTGACCGCGGATCGCCCCTCCGACAAGAACTTCCGTGCTGCGCCGAGCAACGCGTTACGAGTGCGCTCGCGCCGCCGGTCGATGCGATTTCGAGTGACAGGTTCGGCTGCCATGGTCTCACTTCCGGTCGAAAACCTTACGCGAATCATATCTGACAAATCCATCAGACACGATTTCGCCCTCCCTCCCGCTGTCCCCAATTCAGAAAGCGATGAACGAAGTGCCCGAATCCTTCCGGCGGCCGCCGGCGATCTTCCTGTCCTGGCAGGTCGGTGTGGCCTCGGAAACCGTGGTGGGGCAGATGTGGCCGCAGGGCTGGCCGAAGCCCTCGCTGCTCGATGTCGCAGGGCAGATCTCGAGCGTGCTCGCGGTCACCGGTCGCGGACACATCGTCTTCGGCTCGGATTGGCCCTTCAGTGCCATGACACTCCCGCAATCGGGGACCCACGATCCTGCTCCGGGGCTGAGCGATATCTTCGATTCCGATCAGCGCATGGAGGTCGAACGGCTCAATCCGCTACGACAGCTTCCCCGGCTCGCACAGGCGGTGGACGGGGGGCCCGTAGCTTCGGCTCGCACCGCGAGGCGAGCCGAAATATTTCGCCGACCGTGAATCGTCCCTGAAGGAGGAGAAACCGTGGGATACGGGAACCGCATCGACACCCATCAACACCTCGTGCCGCCGAAATACGCGGACTTGTTGCACGCCAGGGGAATTCGCCCCGGCGGCATCGATCTACCACAGTGGTCGGAATCCGAGGCCGTGGATTTCATGGATCGCCGCGGCATCCGGACCGGCATCCTGTCGCTGTCCACACCGGGAGTCTGTCTGGGAGGCGCGGCCGAAGCCCGGACCTGGGCCCGTGAGGTGAACGAATACGGTGCGGAGATCGTGCGGCGGCGACCCGACCGGTTCGGATTGTTCGCCACCCTGACGCTGCCGGATGTGGACGGAGCGCTGGCCGAGGCCGAATACGCGCTCGACAGCCTGCACGCCGACGGGATCGTACTGCTGGCGAACAATGATGGCCGGTACCTCGGGGATCCGGAGTTCACGCCACTGCTGGAACTGCTGCACGAGCGTGAGACCGTGGTCTTCATCCACCCGGGTGAATTGCCGGCCGAGCCGGTGCCGGGCATCCCGAGCTTCGCGGCCGACTTCCTGCTCGACACCACCCGCACGGCGCTCAGTCTCATCCTGTCCGGCGCCATGCACCGGTATCCCGGCATCAAGTTCATTCTCGCCCACGCGGGCGGATTCGTCCCCTAACATCGCCTCTCGGATCCTCTTGGCGATGTTCGTCGCGAAAACATCTGCGCAGCAGCCACTTCCGGCCGACGATACTTCCGTCGACCCGACCGTGCTGAAGCGGTTCTACTACGACGTCGCCTTGTCCGCCTCTCCCGCGGCACTACCGAGCCTGCTGGCGGTCGCCGAACCCGACCACATCACCTACGGCAGCGACTTCCCCTTCGCCCCGCCCGCCGCGGTCGATTTCATCAACAACGAATACGAGAACTACCCGCTGGACGACTCCCTGCGCGCGGCCATCGACCGCGGTAACGCTGAGGTGTTGTTCCCCCGGCTGAAGTCTTGAGGGCCTCTCGTACCGGTGTGTGCTCGATGGTTGCGCGATACGCTTTGGAGGTGCCGGTGAGGGCGGATGGCACCCAAGGCTGTGTCGGATATTCGGTGTGG